>NZ_JBAFSM010000019.1:0-90220 GCF_036688125.1 Pannus brasiliensis CCIBt3594
TTACTCAATTATGAACTGGCACACTCTTCTTGATTCGTGCAGGAGGTCTATTGAAGCGATCGGCGGTTACGCTCGATCGGGAGCGGACGGTCTATCTCCCCAACTGACATTAGGGGGAACCGGGATTATCGCTCTTCGGGATACCGAGGACGTTCATGTTTTAGAAACGGCTTTAGCCGGCCGCGCCGATTTTCTCGTAACGGCGAATTTCAAAGATTTCCGCTCGAACGATACCCGGATTCTCGTACCCGACCGTCACGCGATTCACGTCGCGCCGTCTTATCGTTTGGCGATCGTTCATCCGTACCTCATGGGTGAGTGGTTGAGATCTGGACGGATTCCGCCTTCGCCTGCCGGATGCGACGGGTAGGCGCGCTAATCCGGATCGTCACTTCGATTCGGAACGATCGAGAGGGCGACGCGATTCAGGTTTTTCGGTCAATTCGGCGAAGGTCGGTTGCCCGTTGAGTAACCCACGAAAATTTTCAAGGATTAAGTTTTTCTTAACTCCCTTGACACTCATCATGACTGATCTCTATTCGTTGTAATGAGTTGTAATGATCGAGGAGAAGAAAGGGCGGTGTAGGATATTAAAGATGATGATCGATGGAACGCCGTGAGCAAAAGAGTTTATTTAACTCTAGCCGATACCGTATACGAGGCACTAGAGCGATGGGCTGAAGACCAAGGCCGTCCAGTAGCTAACCTGGCGGCTTATTTAGTGGAAAAAGCGGTAGAAAAAGCTCAAGAAGATGAAAAAATCCCATCGAAAGAGAAAAAAGAGCCGATAGTAGATCGGTGAGCGCGTAAACCTAGTTTTTCCACGAACGCGCGATAAGCAATATGGAGTAAACCAGTAATCGAATGAGTTTGAGCCTAAATCCTCTTTTAACCTATTTGAACAAGGTAAATCCCGTTTTCGCTCGCCATGAAACGTTTCATCCCCGTTTCGGCTGGTTGAAAAAGGGCTTCGACGCGGCCCTGGAAAATCCGAAAATCTTTCTCCGAGAGGACGCTCCCGTGATTCTCGGCGTGGGGAAGAACATGGTGAAGTCGATCCGTTACTGGTGTCACGCCTTTAAAATACTAGACAACGATCGCCCGACGCGTTTCGGCGAACAGTTGTTAGAGGATGAAGGATGGGACTGTTTTCTGGAAGATCCCGCTTCTCTATGGCTTCTGCACTGGAATTTGCTCAAACCTACCTGCGAGGCCGCCACTTGGTACTTCACGTTCAACCTCTTCCGTGCCGTGGAGTTCGCCGATGACGAGCTTTTCCGAGGATTGCGAGACTATAGGGACGCGAACGGCAAGACTGTCGTGGATGACTCCCTCAAAAAAGATCTGAATTGTTTGTTGAAAATGTACGTCGAGCCGAGAAACTCGAATAGCTTTGTAGAAGACTCGCTCGACTGTCCCTTTACTGAACTGGGACTTGTCCGTACCGCGGGAGACTCGAAACGTTACACCTTTCGGGTTGGCGCGAAGTCGAATCTACCCGCCGAGATCCTTGTTGCCACCTGTTTGGAGTACGCCGGTCGGGTTAGTCCGGGGGCGACAACGATAGCGGTCTCTCGCTTGTTATACGATGAGGGAAGCCCTGGAATGGCCTTTAAGGTGTCCGAGAGCGCTATCTGCGACGCGATCGAAGAGTTGTCCGGACGCTGGCAAGCTCTTACCCTATCCGACTCGGCGGGATTAATCCAGTTTTCTTTCCAGGAAGAACCGGAAAAATTGGCGAACGAGATCTTGAACGGATATTATCGAGTACGGAAATGATGGATCTAGAGAATGACCGATAAAACCCTCGCGAATTATTTCACGCTCCATCGTCGCTACTCCCGTTCTATTAACTTAGAACGGGATCTAGAACGTCCGGAAGCCCTCGAAGGGTATATTTTAACCAGTAGGGCCAAAGAAGCGCTCGCTCGAATCGGTCGCCGGGAAAATCACTCTTGGACATTGACCAGTGTTTACGGGACGGGAAAATCGTCCTTCGCTCATTTTCTGTCTTCCCTGTGCGCTCCCGAAGATCATCCCCTGCGGGCTAAAGCTCTAGAGATCGCCGCTCGGTCGTTAGGTTCGGACAACCCCCTCTATAAGGTACTCAAGGAGGATTACCCGGAAAAAGGATACGTTAGAGCCGTCGCGACGGGAAGAAGAGAGCCGATCGGTCACACGATCGTCCGGGCTCTCTATTTCGGTACCCATCAATATTGGGAGGCCACTCAACGTCCTAAAATATCGGTAATTTCCAAGTTAGCCGATCTGGACACGGAAATTAGTTCGGGGAATACTATCAACACGAAAAAGATTCCGGAGCTTGTCTTAGAAGTGGCGAGAGCATCAGAAACGGGAGTTTTTTTAATCCTCGATGAACTCGGCAAAAATTTAGAATACGCGAGTTATAATTTAGGACAAGAAGACCTGTATTTATTACAGCAACTCGCCGAACTTCCGAAACATACCGATACCCCTATCTATATTTTAGGGATACTGCATCAAGCCTTTACCGATTACGGTCAGCGTCTGGCCTCGAAAGAGCGGAATGAATGGGCGAAAATTCAGGGACGATTTGAAAATATTTCGTTCGCCGAATCTTCCGGGGAAGTGATGCGATTGATCGGGGAAACGATCGACGCGACCGGGGCGGATGGTTTTCAATGCGCTATCACCCATCAAGCTAGAGAGTGGTACACCGCTCTGTCTCCACTGGTGGGGGAGGGCGATCTAACCGAGACAATTCTCGCCGGGATCTATCCCCTCCATCCTCTGACGGCTCTCGTTTTACCGATTCTCTGCCAACGGTACGCCCAGAACGATCGCTCCCTGTTTACCTTTTTAACTAGCTCCGAGCCTTATTCTTTTAAAAATTTTCTAACGGAAGTCAAAACGGAGGGAGATCATTTACCGACCCTCAAGCTCGATCGATTATACGATTATTTTATTGAAGCCGTGGGAGCGGGATTAACCTCTCGCCCGCATCTCCAGCGATGGGTGGAAATTCAAGAAGCGATCGCCGACGCGAGAGACCTTTCGGTAGACACGCTTAGGGTATTGAAAACGATCGGTATTCTAAATCTCATCACCACCACGGGGACAATGAGAGCCACGAAGCGGTTAGTAACCTTAGCGATGTCTGACATTCCCTCGGATCTAGAACAGAACCAGTATTGGGAACAGATTATTCAAGAACTCTTCCGAAAAAATCACATCACCCATCGACGGCAATTAGATGAATTACGAATCTGGCAGGGTTCGGATTTTAATATCGATTCCGAGTTAGTGAACTATCTTGAACAAGAGCGCTCGCCTCTCGTGAATCTTCTCACTACATTACGTCCTCTCGCTCCCCTAGTAGCCCAACGCCACAGTTACACGACGGGAACCCTGAGATTTTTCGAGCGAGTTTATGTGGATAGCTCGACCCCGCTCGCTCGATTGGAGTGTTCCTCCGCCGATAGGGATGGGTTGATCGGTTATTGGGTCGATGAGAAGTCACCCGATACGATCCCCCAGTACACGGCGGACGGTAAACCCCTGATCGTTTTGTGCGGCTCGAACTTAGAGGTACTCCGAACTCACACCCTCGAGTTTACCGCTCTCCGGAAAATCCAAACCACCGCCCGCGAACTCCAAACCGATGGAGTCGCCCGGAAGGAAATGCGCTACCGCGTCGTTGAAGCGGAAAGGCTGTTAGATGAAACCCTCGATCGGGCTTTCCGTCTGGAAAATCATCAGAACGCTTGCTGGATGCTAGGAGAGCGCGAGTCGATCGCCCGCGTGACCGAGTTCAAGGCTAAGTTATCGGCCGTGTGCGATCAGGTATATTGCGAGAGTCCGACCCTGCGTAACGAGTTGATCAACCGACGGGAGTTGACTTCCCAAGGGGCGAAAGCCCGACGGGAATTAATCGAGGCGATGGTCGAGCGCGGAGGCGAGGAGAGACTAGGGCTACAGGGATACGGGCCGGAAGTCAGTATGTATTACTCCCTCCTGGAAATGACGGGTATCTATCGGCGGGAGAACGAGGAATGGCAATTCCACCCGCCCGCGAAATCATCGGGTCTACGTCCGTTATGGCGAACGATAGAGGACTTCTGTCTAGAGGCGAGCGACAAATTACAAAGTTTAGAGAAGCTGTATCAGAAATTAGCGGCTCCTCCCTACGGCGTGAAACAGGGGCCGATTCCCGTGATCCTGGCCGCGGTTCTCCTATATCACGTTGAGGATATCGGGGTTTATAAAGATGGGACGTTTATTCCCCTGCTGGGGGCGGAGCATTTCGAGATCCTGCTGAAAGATCCCTCGCGTTTTTCGGTGAAGTATTTCGAGATGGTAGGCTCGCGCTCACGGGTATTCAAGGAACTCGAAGCGATTTTACGCGATCCGAGCCAGAAAAAAACGGAGGCGCTCCGTAACTCGACTTTACTCACGGTAGTTACGCCCTTATATCGGTTCGTTAAGAAACTTCCCGACTACACGAAGCGGACCGAGCGAGTCAGCAAGGAAGCGCGGGCGGTTTTGAAAGCTCTCCAACAAACCGTAGAACCCGATGAGTTGATATTCACGGAGTTACCGATCGCCTGTAATTTATCTCCCATCGGTACGGAGGAGACGGATGACGGGGAGATCGCCAGAAATCTCCGCGATAAGCTGGTTCAGGTAATACGGGAGATCCACTCCGCCTATGACAATTTACTCGGCTCGGGTCGGAATTTGCTTCACGATGCCTTTGGAATACGGGGTACCGAAACGAAGTTACGGGAGGATTTACGAACTAGAGCCAAATATATCGTCGATCGATGTGTCGATCGGGGTTTGAAAAGTTTCGTTCTCGCCGCTATTGACGAGGGTAAGAGCGATCGGGAATGGTTAGAGGCTTTGATGATGATCGTCGCCGACAAGCCGCCAGAGTCATGGAAGGATGAGGATATCACGAAATTCGAGATGAATCTAGCGGATGTATCCCGGCGGTTCAATAACCTAGAAGCGATACAGAAAGAGGTGGTAACGGGTGGAGACGGTCGTGAAGCTCGCCGGATCACGGTAACGCGCCCCGACGGTCAGGAAACCCATCGCTTAGTTTGGGTTGATAACGAGAGCGAGGAACAGGTAGAGAAATATGTTAGAGAAATTTTAAACCTATTACCCGATAATGACCGAATTCGTCAGTCGGTACTGGCGAAACTGACGGAACGAATTTTAAATTCCGAGATCGACGAGGAAGCGACCTCGAATCGAGTCGGGCGTTCATTGCGACAGGGAAAGACGGATGAGGGAAAAAGGTCAAAAGGGAAAGATAGATAGCTATCTATCTTTGTCATTCTGTTCCCTGAACTCGTAACCACGAGGTTCTGAAAAACTTGTAGCGGGGACAGATAACTTTAGAAAATTTTAAGAAAATTTATCGGTAAGGTTGAGCTAACAGGACAATTTACATCTATCATAAGAAGTAGAACGATAACGGTAGAAGCGATGTCACGGAGAAAGACCAGACATATTCTCGGCCTTTCAGGCGGTAAGGATAGCTCGGCCTTAGCGGTTCTCTTGCATAAAGAGATTCCAGAGATGGAATACTTTTTCTGTGACACGCACAAGGAACTACCGGAGACTTATGATTACCTCAAGCGGATCGAGGCGCGGCTAGGGATAAAAATTCACTATCTCGAAGATAAGCGTGGTTTCGATCACTGGTTAACCGTTCACGATGGCTTGCTACCTTCACCGCAAATGCGCTGGTGTACGGTAAAAATGAAGATTAAGCCGTTGGAAGATTTTGTCGGGGATGATGAAGCGATCAGCTATATCGGTATCCGAGCCGATGAGAATCGGCTCGGATACGTCTCGACAAAGCCTAACATTAAACCCGTGTTCCCGTTTAAGGAGCGCGGTTTAGTGAAGGAAGATATTTTCCGAATTTTGGAAGAGAGCGGGATCGGGCTTCCAGACTATTATCGTTGGCGTAGTCGCTCTGGATGCTACTTCTGTTTCTTTCAACGCAAATACGAGTGGGTAATGTTAGCGCAGGAACATCCGGACTTATTCGCTAAAGCGGTCGAGTATGAGTCAAATCATAAAGATGGTAGAACTTATACATGGACAGAGGGTGAAACCCTGTTAGAGCTTTTGGAGAGAAAGGATGAAATCATCGCTAAACATAAAAAAGAAATGGCTAGAGAGAAAAAAGCTACTCCTAATAGACCTTTAACAGAAGCTTTAGAGGCAGTGTTAGATAAAGAAGATGACGATTTACCTTGTTTAGCGTGCTATTTATAAATTTAGTTTTCTATTAGAGTTAAAATGCCTCGAATAGAAATTACTAAAAAAATTATTCCTGATTATTTTGTTTATGTAAGGAGTGGTTCACTTAAATTAGAAAATCTGCTCAAATGTATTTCAATAATCGTTGTTTGGAGAAATATTAAAGATGACTATCACTCCAACTCCAATTTCAAAATGGATTACCTTTCTCCGTAAATACGGACCCATCCCTCGTAACGATAATATGTATGATGAGGCGATTCAACGAGTTTTAAAGAAAAACAACATAAAACCGATTAAATTTGAAACCCCTTACTTACAAGAATTGGTCAATAATTTTCAATCTGATTTACCTAAATCTGTAATATTGACAGGAACAGCAGGAGATGGGAAAACATTCTGCTGTCGAGAGATCTGGGAAAATTTAGGAGGCTCAAAAGAAGGCTGGAAAACAGAAGAAAAAATACAAGAATTACCCGTTAAACAGAAAAAGCTAATTATTATCAAAGACCTCAGCGAACTAAAAGATGAGGAAAAAAGGCAACTTCTACCTCAAATAGCGGAAGCCATTATCGCTCCCTACAGTACAGAGAAAATTTACTTAATAGCGGCCAATGATGGGCAACTGATAGAATCATGGAATATTGCTGAAAATATCCCTTGTGTAAAACAAGTACATCAATTAATCGAAACCTTACTGGTAGAAGATAAAAAAGAAAAATTAGATTTTAACCTACTTCTCTACAATCTAAGTCAATTAAATAATGAAGAAATATTTTCTCGAATTCTTGATGCGATTCTAGCACACTCAGGATGGGAAGAATGTAACCAATGTCCCTATCAAAATCCCGCTGATATTCATCAACGCTGTCCGATTTGGGAAAATAAAACCCGCCTGGAAGGAAATGGCGAGCAACAGTTAATGAGACAGAGAATTACTGACCTTTTAGAATTATCCCGTCATAATGGGATGCACCTTCCTATCCGTCAGTTGTTACTTCTCATTGCTAATCTAATCTTGGGACACCCTGATGCTAAAGATAAACTACTAGACTGTGAGCAAATACCCGAAGTTTTGGCAACAAAAAAAGCTTATTTAGCTAGTCCTTATAGTAATATTTTTGGCAAAAATCTCTCTGTTAGAAAACGAAATAAAACTGATGTATTTGTTACTTTAAGCTCTTTTGGTATTGGTACAGAAAGCAGTAATCACATTGATAATATACTTATTTTTGGGGCGGATGACCCGAAACTGAAGAAAGATTATGAAGACCTAGTATTAGCTGATGCCTATTATGGCGCGCATCAGAAATTTCGCATCGCTCAAAAAAGTTATTTAGAAGGTAATGATTCTCAAGATAATAAAGAAGCCTTCTTAAATATGCTTCAAACACAAAGACAACGATTATTTTTTACTATACCTAACTCTAGAGTGTCCGAATTAAATTTCTGGAAACTAACCGCTTTTCAATATGCAGGGGAATATTTGGAAAAAGTTTGTCGAAATTTGCAACAACATAATCAACTTCCAAAAAACCTTGTGTTTCAATTAGTGAAAGGAATAAATCGCATCTTTACAGGTTTATTAACTAATAATCAAGATAAGCTAATTTTAGCTACATCTGGCAGCTATTCTCAAGCTAGAATTAGTCGAATCTTTGAAGAATCTATTTCCGTTATTAAGAGCCGAGGCGAAAGTGTAACCATTGAATTAAATCCTCACCATAACGCACCCGACTTAGTTATTTCCTTCTCTTCCCATACTGAAATCAAACCCGTAAAACTTCGGTTAAATTTAACTCGTTATGAGTACCTACATCGAGTAGCAGAAGGAGCATTGCCAAGTAACTTTTCTCAAGAATGTTATGAAGATATGTTAGCTTTTAAGACTCGACTGTTAGGACAGCTTAATTTTAGAAGAAAAAAAGAAGAAGAGGATGAAAGTGCAGAAAATGAAATGATTATCCGTTTACTTGAACTCAATGCTGATGGAATTACTAATCCAAGAACTTTGGAGATTCAATTATGACCATAGAAATTCTGCCTAAACCTCAATCTCAAAATAAAATTACCCATAAAGAAACTCAGATGTGGGTTGATGAAGCCATTTGGGGTCATCGTCTTTATGATGAACAAACTCCCTGGTTAACCCTTCTAGAATTTTTCGGAATTGTTCAAACTGAATTAGAAGCGGGGCGTGCTTTTGTCGAAGAACAATATAATCAATTAGAATATGCTTCCTATACTCGTCTCTATCTAAGAAATATTTTATTTAATAATCCTTGTTTAGAAGCTGTTAACGCTGAATTTTCTACTGAAGAAGAACGTTGGCAAGAATGGCTAACTTTAATGATCAATAATTGTGGTGGAATTAATAACCCTGACTTTAGTTATTTACGACAACGCTTTACCACTTTTCGGAACTTTTTAGAAGTGGTAAGATTTCTTCAATCTAATGCTATTGAAGGAGATAGTAATAAACGTTGGAGTTCTAAATTCGTGTTTCCCTACGGTGTGGATTGTCTCTACGAAGATTTAAGAGTTACACCTAACGGTTACAATAATGACCGTCGGTTTTTCGCTAGGACAGGCGAACTACTTTATTTGATGATAAGTCGTAGTTCTCAAAAATCAGAGATTTTAACCCATCTTCAGACAATAGGAATTATTAATAATAAATCTAGTAAATGGAATAAGTTAGTTGCTATTCTTCAGCCCGACTCTGATAAAAAAACAAGGAATAAAAACAGCAATCCCCCTTATCTTCCCTATAAAACCCTTACCGAGTTTGATAACTTAGCTAATGATTGGCTCAATTTATTTAATTGCCAACTTCCCGATTATGATTCTCTACCCCATTTAGTTACTATTACAGGGCTACATCTAGTCATTTATTTACTCAAACGAGCTAAAGCAGTCTTAAATAATCAAGATGACTCTAGATTTATTAATGAAGCGGTCTTAATTAATCAAAATGAACCTAAATTTATACCACAAATAGTAAATGCTCAAGATAATCCCCAGGATAGTCCTACATTTACATTTGTTCTCGAAATTGTTGCCCCTAAGAAAACCATTATTCGTGATCTTGCCTCAGATAGTTTTTTAAACAATAATAATCTCAGTACACAAGCAGTTGAACATTATATTAGAAGATTATCACAACTGTCTAAATGGCAAAATTGCCTAAATTCAGGTAACTCTACAGATGCTTTAGACATTCTAACTGAAGAGTTTTGTTTATCAGATGAATCCGTCAATGAAATAAAAGCTAGTTCACCAGAGATTTTATTAGATAACCTCTCTGAGAAAGCTATTACCAGACACAAACAGCACGTTGGCAAATTTCATGGTAATTGGACAAAAGAAATTGGGCTCGCTTCAAGTCGAGGAAGTCGTCGTAACCGTTATGCGCCTACCGACTCCCTATTAAAAACATTGGTACTGTGTTGTGTTCCCCAACGGATGGAATTTCAAGAATTTTTAGAAACTCTCTATCGAAAATATGGCTTTATTATTGGGGAAAAACAGGCGATCGTAAAGAGATTGACATCATTAGCCGATCAAGAAGCCTTTTCTGATAATGCAGAACGTCTCGAACAACGTTTAGCATCGTTAGGGTTACTTAAACGCCTCTCCGATGCTTGCGCTTACATTATTAACCCTTACACAGTGGAGAAACCGTAAATGCGTTCTATTGACTTAATTGGGCAAGTAGCTACTAAATTCCTGAGAAAATCCCTTAATTTAGAGGATTCCGATGGAGTCGCTCGTTTTTTGCTTGATCGTCTCACAGGAGAACAAGTCACCAACATTTGTCAGTCTATTCTCGTCACTCCCGACTTATCCCCCCGCATTAAAATCCAAATTCCTCGCGCCCTAGTCGAGGGATACAACCTTCCTGAAGCCATCCTAACGGATGAAAAGACAGTTCACCTACGCCATGCTCCCTGTGACCGTCCCTGTTTGCTACTAGCGAACACTAATGACGACCAAGGACAATCCTTAAAAGATATTTTCCCCTTGGGAGCAGGACTATTGAAAGAAAAAATAGAGTTTTGGGTGGAAGTTGCGAGTGAGGGTTTAGATTTACCAGAAGAACAGCTAAAATATTGGCAAAAAGCCTTGAAAGGGCTTCAATCTGCCAGTGAATGTAGTTTAGAGCAATTTGCCAACTATGTAATGGACACTCGTGAGCGCATCGCGTCAGAAAGCGTTCCTATCATTAATGCGTTGGGGTGGGCATTACCTGCTTTGCGATTACCCCGCGATTCAGGCTATTTTGAAGCTATTCCCGAAAAAGAATGGGGACACGCCCAAAAGTGGCAACAGAAATATCAACAAGCTATCTCTAAACGAGGTTGTCTGCTAATCAAACAAACCCCTACCCGTAAAGCGATTGAGGAAAGTGAGCTACAATCAGCTTTTGAAAAAGTTAAAGACGAAATTCCCTCACTTGCCTATTCTACGGTTGAAGCCTTCATAAAAAGTGCGCCTGAATGGAATGAATCAGCGAGAGCATTGACCTATTTTGAATGGGAAACTGATAATATTAACTCTCTTTTTCTGGGGTTAAAGTCCAAAAAGACAGATTTATATAGTTTAACTAAGCAATTTTACGAAGATGAATATCCTAATAGTTTGACAGAAGCGGATATTGAATATTTAGAAACCTTGAAAAAAAGGGGAACAAAGGAAGCTAATGAGGAAGATAAGGAATTTTATGATACCCATCGCTCCGAATTAGAAAATGATCGTTCTCTCAAAACTAAATGGGATAAATTCGTCTATGGTCAACCTATTGAATGCACAGATTTTTTGGTCGGATTATTACAAGCATTTGAGCGACTGTTTGACCAAAATGACTCTCAAAATACTCACTCTCAATTGATTGTTAGCACCCAAAAAAGTTCCCGAAAAAGTAATTGGTTAGAACTCAATGCAGATATAGGATTATATTTTTGTACACGCTACCGAGGGATTGAACAGTTAACCCAACCTGAAATTATTTGGAAAACACACTGTTTGTTTGAATATGACGAATTATTGAAAAATGAACAAACTAAAAATAAGAAAAAATATAAAAAGAATGTCTCGGTTGCTAAAACTGCAACTGAACTAAAATTTTATGTGGAATTGCGTTCTCGTTCCTCTCAAGAATTAATTGGAAAAACTCAATTGATTTGGAAAGGAAATCCTAATGCTATTGGAATGGAACTTCATGATGATTTAGAACGTTTAATTAACCCTCAAAATTCTCCTTTTGTCCTCTCTCAAGTTTCACGAGAATTAGTGAGTAAAAAAGGTCGTCTTCAAGGAATTTCTTTAGAAGATGTCGGTACTTTAATGGCCGCTTATCGGCAAGATAGAGGATCATTAGTCAGTAAATACGAACCAAAACAAGATCTAGCGAAACAGTTTCCCAATGCCCTTAAAGAAGCTGTTAAAGATAATCGCTTATCTTCAGACTCGGCGGAGTTGATCAAACAAGCTTGGGAAAAATTTCAAGAAGTATATCAAAAAGCCTTGAATAGTTTGCTTGGTCTAGAGGGAATTTCGAGTCCTTACTTGCTAGAGCAGTGTGATACGTATCAAAAACTTATTAAAACTCTTCTCAATCATGGGCTTGGGGATATTAATAGAGTTAAATTAATAGAGCCGATTTTACGCTTAGGTTGTGTTCGAGTTGAGCGAGGAAAACCTGCCGCTATTATCCCCCCTTGGCATCCGTTAAGATTAGCTTCTCTAGGTATTAAAGCTCGTCAAATTTCAGGACTGCTCAAACATATTCTTTCAACCGAAGAAGTAAACTTCGGGGATTCTCGTTTATTTTTTTCTGATTTAAGAAATGAACTACTACATCCCTACTATCCCGAAGTTTGTTTAGGTTACAAAGGTAATGAACCCTTATTACTTTCTCTTTCCGATACCGTTAATGATTACAGCCTTTTAGAACAGCCTGTCAGAGATACTACTCAAAACTCCACTAATGATGACCCTAAAGTAGCGGCCACAAAACTGCTAGACTTAATAAAGCGATACCTTGAATTACTTCCCCATAAAAAAAATAATTTAAGTATTGTTCTCTATCAATGTGATTCTACTAGATTACCTCAGAAAATTATTACTCAATTTAGTGAATTACAAGATGATTATAACGAAGCTCGTTGTCAAGTGATTTTATACCATCGAGATTCCAAAAAGTTAAGTGGCTTGTATGAGCAACTCTTAGAAAGTTCGGAAACAGATTCAGATGCTTTTATCGCTAATGAAGCCTCCCGTGATTTTATGGCTAGACTGCGAATTAGTATCATGTCGAATGCCCTCCTTTCTTCCACTGAAAAAGTCGCTGATATCGTTTTTCTTCAAGATATTATTTCCCGGCAAGCAGAGATAGTTTGGCAACCTACCCCCTTATCTGATGATAACCCTGATATTCTCAAGCACGTTCCCTCACGCTGGTCAAAAAAACGCCCAGCTACTAAGGATGAATTAAAATCTACCGTTTATCTCGTTTGTCCGAGCCAACCCGTTGTTGGACAAACTTATCTTGATGCTATTTATAGCAGCTTAAAGCGGGAAGATTGCTCAGATAATCATTTTCTCCCTGCGCTACAAATTTCTTTTCAAGATGAAGATACCTGCACAGTTTTTAAAGAAGTTCATCGTTTAGGGGAATGGGTAGTAAACTATGATAGTTTACTTGAAAGACGACAATTAATGAATCAAGGAGTTAATGTTATTCGCTATCAGCAAACTCGCACAGATGATCCTAATCTTTTAGTTTCCTCTAACGCTCCATTTAACCTTTTGCAAGTCCTTGTTAAATGCCGTTTAGAAGCCTTAAATTTAGGATTGGATGAAATCACACTTAATACTTTAGCCGAAGGCTTTATTAACGAAGCTAATGGTATTTCAGGGGATATTGTGTTAAAGGCCGCCCAAAGTGGCAAGTACGCAAGTGAATTGATGGGAGTGGTGTTAAGTAAGGCTTTATTGTCATCTGAATTAGGTAATAATAATCCTATCGGTTGGTATTTCTTAGATGACTATGCTACTTGGCTGGGACAAAAAGAAGGAAGAATTGCCGATATTTTAGCTATCAGCCCTCAAATCAAAGATGAGCAACCTGTTTTAAAGCTAATCATTTCTGAGGCTAAATATATTGAAGCTAGTGGATTAAATGATGCCCGGAAAAATTCCCAGCATCAATTAAGAGATACGGTAGAAAGAATGACTAATGCTTTATTTGTTAGCCCAGGGCGACTTGATCGGGATTTGTGGTTGTCTCGTTTAGGAGATTTATTATTAGATGGTATTGAATTTAATTCAATTGATCCCATTTCTATTGAACAGTGGCGAAAAGGAGTCAAAAACGGGACGATCAAGATTGATATATTGGGTTACTCCCATGTTTTTATTTCAGGGCCTAGTGATTCTTCTGTTAATAATGATCAAATTCCCATTGCTAAAGTTGACCGATGCTATCAAGAAATATTTAGTAGAGACGCTGTGCGTCAGCTAGTGTTAGCAATTCATCAAAAACGACCATTAGCACCTATTCGAGAACAATTAGGACATGAACAACCTTGGACTATTTCAAACCCCCGATTTCCAGCTTCTAGAGTTGTTTGGGTTAGTCCTATTTTAGAATCACCCATAATTGATAACTCTAGTTCGTCAAAATCTTCTGAAAAATCCCTACAGAATATACCTCAAAAGGGTAAGATTAATGAAGAAAGCTACACTCTTAGTAAAGAAAGTATTACCTCTAATCATCATGTTGAAACTATAAACGCAACTCAGAAATCTGAGAACATTCACGATGATTCTCTCTCTAGCTCTTCAACTATATCAACTCATGTGATAGAAACAGAACATCGCTCGGTTAATCACATTGCACAATTAGCTTGGGCTTCCCCCGCATTAGCAATATGGATCGATCGAACTACCCAATCTCAAATAGCTAATACAGAAGCGGAACAATGGCTCGTTCAAACCGTGTCAGTATTACGAAAAGCTCTGATAAGCTATGATTTACAGGCCAAAGTTTTAGGACAAAGATTAACACCTAATGTAGCTTTAATTCGCTTTCAAGGTTCAGACAGGCTGAATATAAAAGATGTGGAAAATCGACGCTCTCAACTGTTAACCACTCACGGATTAAATGTGATTAATGTTTCAGGTATTCCTGGTGAAATTATTATTTCTGTTGCTCGTCCGAGCAGGGAAATCATTTCCCTATCTCAAGTCTGGAAACAACGGAAAATTAATTTAAAATCGGGAGTTAATCTTAGCCTAGTGATTGGTGTTAAAGAAATAGATGGAGAGCTATTATATCTGAATTTAGGAGGCGATTTTGCCCATCGTCAACAACACGCACCCCATACATTAATTGCAGGAGCGACTGGAAGTGGTAAATCAATTTTATTGCGTAATCTGCTTTTAGATGTTTGTGCTACTAATTCTCCAGATTCTGTTAAAATTTATTTAATCGATGCCAAACAAGGAACAGATTATTTTCCCTTGGAAGATTTACCCCATCTCACACAAGGAATTATTACTGAGCAAGAGCAAGCCATTGAAATATTTGATAATATTGTCAAGGAGATGGATTCCCGATATCAAGCCTTTAGAGACAAAAAAGTGAATAATTTATTCGCTTATAATCAGAAAGTTACTACTAATGAAAAATTTCCCGTTCTTTTTTTAGTTCATGATGAATTTGCTGATTGGATGTTAGTAGATGAATATAAAGAAGCTGTATCTTCTGCTGTACAACGCTTAGGGGTGAAAGCCAGAGCGGCCGGAATTCATCTGATCTTTGCGGCACAACGTCCTGATAGTAATGTCTTTCCCATGCAGCTTCGAGATAATTTGGGAAATCGCTTAATCTTAAGAGTTGAAAGTGTTGGTACTTCGGAAATTTCCTTGGGACAGAAGGGTGCTGAAAGTCTTTTAGGAAGAGGTCATTTAGTAGCACGACTTTCAGGAGAATCAGATATAATTTATGCTCAGATTCCCTTCCTATCTGACGAAGAATTTCCTTTAGTTGCTAATGCTATTAAACAGGATTTAAGTCAAAATTCATGACAACTAAACCTATTTATCTCGATTATCATTCTACAACCCCCGTTGATCCCAGAGTAGCCGAATTAATGCTCTATTATCTGACTACGGCTTTCGGTAACGCCAGTAGCATCGACCACGCTTACGGCGACGAAGCCGATAAAGCCGTATCCAAAGCCCGCCAGCAAGTAGCCGAATTAATCAACGCCTCCCCCCAAGAAATTATCTTCACCTCTGGGGCCACTGAAAGCGTTAATCTCGCGATTCAAGGAAGCATCCGCGTCGGGAAAACCTCTCGTCTCCCCCGTATCGCCCTATCTCCCGTAGAACATAGAGCCGTCATCGACACCTGTGAGAGTCTTCGCAAAAAACAACTCGCCGAGCTAATTTATCTCGAAGTTGATAGTAAGGGCGGATTAGACCTCGAAAACCTCGAAAAAATTTGTGCTGACGGGCTTGATCTCCTCTGTGTCATGGCCGCCAACAACGAGATCGGTAACGTTTACCCGATCGAAGCGATCGGCCGCATCGCCAGAAAATACGGTATTCCCTTTCTCTGTGATGGTTCTCAAGCCGCGGGGAAAATCCCGATCAACTTTTGGGAATGGGGCATCACCTACCTCGCCATTTCCGCTCATAAACTGTACGGGCCGAAGGGAGTGGGTGCTTTAGCGGTCAGAAAAGGATATCCCCTCGAACCGCTTATCTACGGGGGCGGCCACCAAAAAGGAACGCGATCGGGAACGCTAAATGTCCCCAGTATTGTCGCGTTAGGGGAAGCCTGCCGGTTACGCGGGTTGGAAATGGATGAAGACGAGAGAGCGATCGCCGCGAAACGAGATCGATTACAGGAATCACTGCGGGAGCGAATCCCCGATTTAGTCATCAATGGAGATATAGAAAACCGTCTAGCGGGTAATCTTCACATTTCCATTCTAGGAATTCCCAATAGTGCCGTTATCGCCAGAATTCGCCAAAAACTAGCTATCTCTACTGGTGCGGCCTGTTCATCCGGCGTGGTCGCCCCTTCCCATGTTTTACGGGCGATGAAACTCGCCGACGAAGTGATGGAAGGAGCGTTGCGGATAGGGATCGGAAAATTCACGACCGATACAGAAATAGAGCGAGCGGTCGAGATTCTGAAGGGAGCGATCGGTGAAATCCGTCAACTTATGAGCGATTAACCTCTTATTTCGTTTTTACGATTAACTAAAAGGTTTTTGTTCTTGCAGTTTGTTTCTGGTTTTCCAGGGTCATGGCTGGCTTTCTCCTTCGATAGAGCCATATTTTATTCGATTTTTTCGACCCATCTCTAGCATATTCTTCTTTAAAACCGACTTGCTCCCAGATCCGCTATTTTTTCGGTAACTCGATCGAGAAAGTAGTATAGTTCGATCGCCCGTCCACTAATTGCAGTTTTCCCCCGTCTTTCCCCACAATAATATCGCGGGCGATCGAGAGTCCTAAACCGCTTCCTTTTCCCGGTGGTTTTGTCGTGACGAAAGGCTGAAAAATCTTCTCCCGTAATCCCGGATCGATCCCGATACCATTATCGGCGATCTGTATCTCGATAAAATCTCCCCGATCGCGCGTGGCGATAATGATCGTGGGTTCATAATCGACAATTTCCGTGCGAGATCGTTGATAGATCGCGTCGTAGGCATTATCGATCAGATTCACAAAAACCTGAGTGATCTCCGGGACGATAACCGCGATCGGTTCGAGAGATCGATCGTAATCCGTCTCTAACTTGACCCCGATACGCGAATCGGAAACTTTTTTAGTATAGAAAACTAACCGAGCCGCCGTATCTAATAAAGAATGTATATCGGTCAGTTCTGGCTCTATCTCTCGAAACTTCACCCGCGGGGACAGAGCTTGAATCAATAGAGTAATTCTTCGAGTTTGATTTTTGATGGTTTCGATATTCTCGTGAACTAAAGATAATTCTTCTCGGATCTCGTCAGAATAGTTCTCCGGTAGAAAATCCTGACAATCCTCGATTCGCTCTCGAACTTCCCGTTCCGCTTCCAAAGATAGATCGGCGAAATTATCGATTAAATTCACGGGATTTCTAATCTCGTGATTAATACCAGCGCTTAACATCCCTAAATAAGCGAGTTTTTCTTGAGCGATGATCTGCTGTTGGGTTGCGGTTAATTCTTCTAACGTTTTTTCCAATCGCTCATTTTTTAAATACAGTTCTTCCGTCCTTTCCTGTACCGTTTTCTCCAAAATATCCTTCGCTTTCCTAAGCCGATCAATATACAGGGCGATAGTGATCCCCGCGCTCCCTGCCAGAACCCCGGCGAGTGCCGGCACTAGAGGAACCCACCAAGAACCGAGGAAAAGCAAATAGGAACCGCCGATTAAACCGATCGACATCAGGGAAGTTCCGAGCAGAATTCTCGATAGTAAACCGATCGAGTTCCGGGTCGATCGCCCTCTCCATCCCCACGAGGCGGCAAGCGCTATCCAGGCCCAGATCCACAAATACTCTACCGGTTCCGTCCAAGTTTGTAAGAGCGGTCTCTTATCTAAAGCCGTGGCGAGAATCTGACTCGCTAGATTCGCATGGATCTCGACCCCGTAGACTAGAAGCGCGTTAGTATTAAATCCTTTGCTATAGGGGGTAAAAAAATAATCTTTCAAACTCACCGCACGAGAACCGATGAGAACGATTTTATCGTGGAAAAAATTGGCGGGAATCCGTCCCTCCAACACATCGGCGAAGGAAACCGTCGGAAAAGTCCCCGCCGAACCTCGAAAGTTGAGGAGAATTTGATACTCTGCCGTACCGATGCCGACGTACCCTCCCGCGTTTCGATCGAGGGGATAAAAAACCGTGTTCCGTAGTTGCATCCAACCACCATCTTGGGAAGCGATCGGTCGAATGCCTTCTTTTTCCAAATACGCGAGCGCGAGGGCCAGACCGAAGCTCGGGAGAGCGGGATTATCCTTCGTTCTCGGAAACAAAATGGCGCGCCGGAGAACCCCGTCACCATCCAAGAGCGCGTCACTCGCGCCGATCCGTCCCTCTCCCGCTAGAACCGGAGGGGGAGCGATCGCCCCGTACACCCCATCCCCGTTCACTTTTTGAATCCCGATCAAATTCGGTGTTTTTTGAAAAACTCGAACTGATTCATCATTTCCGGGAGGAACGGGAAGATCCCGGTGAAGATCCAAGCCGATCGCCCGAGGTTTTCCTGCATGGATGCGAGTAATCAGTCGGGCGAGCAGTCGATCGCTGACCGGCCACTGTCGGTATTTCTGGATATCGCTTTCCTCCAAACCGACGATGACGATGCGAGAGTCGGGAGATTCGCGGGGACGGAGTTGGAGAAAAAGATCGTACCCCGTCCACTCGGCCGGCTGAAACCAACCCATCAGTCGGAGCGCGGTGATCAGTAAGCCCACGCTTGGAACCACGACCCACACGCCCCACCATTCCCGCATTATTCCGCGTCGCGCTCGATCGACCATAGTTCTACCGGATTTCAAAAAACAGGACGGACTTGCCAGGAATGGGGGAAAGGTTAAAGGGTAAAGGGTAAAGGTGGCTGGCTCGGGCTTTCCCCCTTTCCCCTTTCCCCCGACCATATCCTCGCTAGAACGACAGAACATCGAGATTAGTGTCGGTTGGCGAAGTCCTCGTCTTGCAGAATTCTATTTAAACCGATCTGCTGTAACAGTTGCCGGAAGTAATCGGTTTCCCCGGAACGCTCGCGAGCGGGTACATCCGATCGATAGCTCAGGGCGAGCGCGTCGTACCAGATCCCCGCGAGAGCGTACATTTCAGCTTTCCCGAGGCGATCGGATTCGGCATCGAGTTCCCGTTTCAACTCGGAAGACACGGGAACTCTCTCGATCGCCGCGCGAGCGTAGGTGTTGGCGGAGGGGCGTTTGTCGTTGCACGAGAGGGCGATCGTCCAATAATACTCCTTGCCCTCCTCCAATCCTTTACTATTCGCGGGTAAATTGAGGGAAACGATACCCGCCCGAGCGAGGGTAAATTTTTTCTGAAAGATCGGCTCGGCGACACCGGGTTCTACCAAAGTGAAAATCAAAGGTCGAGGGAAAATGGCATCGAGATGAAACAGAAAAGTGGGATGGCTCAAAGTAGTGGTCGGGACGTGATCGATCGGGACGAGAGGGGTTACGGAGACGTTTCGGATTCCGTCACATCCTCTCGACCCACCCGACACCGTACTCTGGCGACGCTCGTCTCTCGGTGGCGGCGGAACGTATTTCGGCAGAGTTTTCGCTCCCGTGAATGTCCCCCCCGCTAACCCGATGAGTAAGGCGAGCGCTAAAGAGGAGAAAGAAAACACGACTTTTCGATTCATTGGTAATTCGATCGAGAAGGTTGGAAACGGTCAAAAAAATCCTCGAATTGTTTTTGCTATTTTATAGAATTATCGAAGAAAGTCAAGTCTTTTAAAACCTATCTATTGGGCAATCATATATTTTAAACCCTGTAGCTATTTTACAGTTTGTAGTAGGCATGACTCATTTAAAAAAAAGCCGATTCAGAAAGAAAATTATTGCTCGTATATTATCTGTCTATTTATGCCTTATTTTTATCGCTGTAGGGGCGTTCGGGGTGCGGGGTCAAGAAAAAGTAGATCCCTATCAGCAAGCTCTAAATTATTACTCGACGGGAGAATATCGAGCGGTGATCTCCCTATTTGAAAATTTACTTTCTACCTCCGCGGGACTGGAAAAAGCCGAGATTCATTGCTATCTAGCCGCTTCTTACCGAGAGATAGGAGAGTTGAGTCGCGCGATACACGAGTGGAATAGTGCGTTATCGATCTATCGGAAAACGGGAGACAAAAATTTACAACCCCGACTCGCCGCTCTTCTTGTAGATCTCGGACAAACTTACAATTCCTCCGGACAGTTTCGCCAAGCGATTCCTTTACTAGAAGAGGCGATCGAGTTAGCTCGAAAGCGCGGAAATAAAGAGATCGAGGCCATCGCCCTCGATGTACTGGGAACGAGTTATTCCCGAGCGGGCGAACTCGATCGAGCGATCGAATCCTATCGGAAGAGTTTGGCTATAGAACGCGGGTTAAATCGTCCCGACTCGATCGCTACCCTTCTTAACAACCTCGTCAGCGCGTTGCAAAACCGGGAGGCGAGGTATCTCGATCGAGCGCGGGCCGCCGATCTAGAGGGAAATGACAGAGAGACCGATAGATTCAAGAATTTAGCCGAAAAAGACCGCTCGGAGGCGTTAACGACCGCGAAAGAGGCACTAGAAGCGAGCCGCCCCTTGAAAAATCTATCGACCGTGCGGGCGATGCTGAATTGGATGAAACTGTTTCCGAACGAGGATTATCGTTCCGCCGCCCTCGCCCTTCTCGATCGATTGCCCGATTCCCGCCGAAAGGCTTACGACTTAATCGATTTAGCCGAAGGAATGGAGGGAGAGAAAGCCATACCTCTTCTCGAACGGGCGATCGCCGTCGCGCGAAATCTAAATGACCCGCGTACCGAATCTTTCGCCCTGGGCGCGTTAGGAAACGTGTACGAACGGGAGAAACGATACGACCTCGCTTTAGATTTTACCGAGCGGGCGCGATCGGCCGCCGGGGAGACTCTAGCGCGGGATAGTCTGTATCGCTGGCAGTGGCAGGCGGGACGGATTCATCGGGCGAGGGGACGGATACCGGAGGCGAAAGCGGCTTATCGACAGGCGATCGCCAGTTTGGAGAGTATTCGCGGGGATATCGCCATCGCGGGTCAGAATTATCAATTAGACTTTCGCGACGAGGTGGAACCCGTTTATCGGGGGTTATTGGAATTGTTACTCGATCGAGGTTCTGCGATCGAGATCGAGGAAGCGATCCGCGTGTTCGAGGGCTTACAACTATCCCAATTACAGAACTTTTTCGGCGATGATTGCGTGGAGATTCGCGAAGCAACACGACAACCGAAAGAGGTATTATCCCGAACAAAAACGGCGGTCATCCATTCGATTATTCTAAAAGAAAAAACTTATTTTATCCTGCGATTACCGGACGGTAAAATCCGAAGTTATCCGATCGCCGTTTCCCGCGAGCGACTCCAACAAAACCTACTCGACTGGCGGTTAAAATTAGAGGATATTTCTAATTATCAATATTTACCCCTATCTCGAAAGCTTTACGATCTCTTGATTCTTCCTTTAGAAGCCGAGCTAGATGCGGCGAAACCGGATACGGTCTTGTTTATCAATGATGGTCTGTTACGGAACGTGCCGATGGCGGCTTTTTACGATGGGCGAAAGTTTCTGATCGAGAAATATCCCGTTGCCCTATCTCTAGGCTTGAATTTTTTATCCGAAGTTCGTCCATCGCGAAATTTGCGCCCGTTAACCTTCGGACTGACGATAGCGATCCCTCCCTTTAATTCGCTACCGAACGTCGAGAGAGAAACCCGATCGCTACAGAAACTTTTAGGAGGGAGTCGGTTTATCGATCGAGACTTTACCCGCGAGAATATAGAGCGACAACTCCCGAAAAAAGATCACTCGATCGTCCATCTGGCAACTCACGGACAATTCGGAGGAAGTCTCGACAGCACCTTTTTACAGACTTTCGACGGGCGGCTATCGCTAGAAAAATTAGAAAATATCCTCGGAATTAGCGGGAAGAAAATCGAATTGCTTACTCTCAGTGCCTGTCAGACCGCGGCGGGAAACGATCGAGCGACTTTAGGATTAGCCGGTGTGGCCCTTCGATCGGGAGTGAAAAGTACATTAGGAACGCTCTGGTCGGTCAATGACGCGATAACGGTCGATCTGATGGAGGATTTCTATCGATATTTGAAAGAGGGAACAACCAAGGCGGAAGCTTTACGAAAAGCCCAATTAAATCAGATCGCTCGATCGGGTAGCCACGCCTCGATGTGGTCGGGTTTCGTCCTGCTCGGTAATTGGTTGTAAACCGATTTTCAAAAATAAGAGAGACTTGTTTGTAATCAGGGCTATTTCATTCTAAAAAGTGCCAAAAGGTGCTTGAGTCCATAACCACAGAATCGTTTCGCCCGCGCCATATTCGTAAAACCGGCCTCCCGGTAAAGATTAATGGCTAAATCTCTAGTAATCGCCCATAAAATTGGTAGAACTCTTGTTCTAGTTCGAGAACGATCTTCCCAAAAAGTCACATCTCGAACATAATGAACGCCATTCTCTACTTTCCAGTAATCCCGGATTCTTCGGGCGAAATCCTCGGCCGATTCTTCTAGGTCGGAAATATACTAAACTGTCTCGAACTCCACCCAGTTTCGGAGAGTTCGGGTTCTCTCTACCAAGATAATTGTCTTGGCCTCCGGCCAATCGGGAAATCGTTCTGTCTGGAAACCGCAAATGCTCACCGTCCGTTTTTCTCTTCGTCCGTGTCCCTTGTTGACCGCGGTAAATGTCTCGACCGGGACGAAACTTGGCCCGATTCCCTCGTAAAGTGTCGGTTGATTAGCTTTGACCGCCGCTAGATAATGATTTCCCGTTCCCACGATCGTGGTCAGCGTTTTTTTTGCGTGTTCATCGCGTCAAAAGCGAAGACCACTCCTCGAAGGGCTAGATCTTTAATCAGTTCGGGTAAAACCGTGATCTCGTTACTATTGGGTACTACCGCGCGGGGCGGTAAAATGATTCCCCTTTCCACCACAGATGCCGTTACCAGAATAATCGCCGGGTGCGGTGCGCTGGTCGGGTTATTATCTTGTACCATATAAGAACCTCTTAGAGTCTTACCGTCTAGGCTGACCGTCTCTCCTGACCCTGGCTTGACCCCGAAAAATTCGGACCCCTCTTGCGGCGTAATCCCGATAATCGATACCGAGTAGTACCCGTCGAATCGAACTATACGAGGGTAGCCTTTTGACCCCGAACTGTTCGGTGAGTTCGGGTCGATGTTCTTGCAACCAGTCCCCGATGGCCTGAAATCCTTGATTTCCCGCCGCTACGGCCAGGGTAAATAACGCTAGACACAAGGAAACGGAATGTCTTCTTCCTTGGGCGCGTCGGAGATCGGGCAGACCCTCGAAGGCTTGCAAGATAGCTATTTCAGACATAGGTTCGATTGGCTTCTCAGTTTATCCTACCTAGTTTACCGGACAGAATGAAATAGCCCTGGTTTGTAATGGGGAAAGGGGAAAGGGGAAAGGTCATCGAATAATAATTTTCCCGCGTCCCCGATCGTATTCTGACTCACGTTTCTTCGAGCCGTAAACGCATTTTCCGCTCGATCGAATTCGTTGGAAAAACCGTCTCGCCCCGCGGGAGATCGGCTGTAACCCGCCAACGGTAACGGCGCGAGAGAACCGTCAAAATTACTTTAATTTCCATCCTCGCTAATTCGTGGCCGAGACAGTGATGGACTCCGCCACCGAAACCGATGAGAGCGAAAGGATGTTGTTTATCTTCCTCCCGAGGTGGGGCGAAGCGATCGGGATCGAAACGATGCGGATCGGTATAAAGTTCGCTCGAACGGTGTGTTAATAAGGGGGAAAGAACGACGTACCATCCCGCGGGAATCCGATAGCCACCGTACTCCACCTCTCGGATAACACCGCGAGGAATGCTGTAAACGGGCGGATATAAACGTTCGACTTCTTTCAGGAGGCGATCGAGCCGTGTTAATCCCCGGATAGCCTCAAAGGAGATTTTTTCCTCCCCGGCAACTCGCGCCCCTTCTTCACCGATTTTCTCTCTCCACTCCAGGCGATCGCTTAACTCGAATAAAGACCAGCATAACAGTTTAGCCGTCGTTTCATGAGCGCCGAATAGTAATTGTAAGGCTTGAACGATTATCTCGTTATCGTCGAGTCGATCGCCCGATTCATCCGTCGCGCTCAGTAACGTTCCCAGCACATCCGAACCGGTATCGCTATCCGGATTTTTTCTACGTTCCTCGATAACAGAGCGTAAAAATCTCTCGATATTATTCCGGGCTTTTACCGCACGGCCGAATTGGGTGAACGGGACATTCCAGCGAACGACCGTCCGAATCCCCGCTATCAATTCCGAGAAATACCGAGCGAGTTCGATCACTTTTCCCTCGGAAGATACTCCCAATAACAAACGACAAGCGATCTGTAAAGTTAACGAGCGGGATTCATCGGCTAGAAAAACCGGACTTCTCGTTTTCCAATTGTCAATACATTTTTCGGCGGAAGTTTGAATAATCTCTAGATAATTCGGCAATATCTTCTCGTGAAAGGAAGGATACATAAGCTTTCGACTTCTCCGGTGCCGCTCGCCGTCCTGTAAGAGAATCCCCTCACCTAACAGGGGTTCTAATAATGACCACCCTATTTTCGAGGAAAAGTTACCCGCCCCGTCCTTGAGAACGAATTGATTGGCGGAACACCCGACTAGGCAGACGATATCTTTCCCGAGTATTCGGGTCTTAAAAATATTGCCGAAACGTTGAAAACGCTTCCAGTAGAAAAGCTCTTGAGCTTGGAAAAGTTCGAGAGCTTCCCCGACGAAAGGATAGCCGAGATTTCCCCCGATCGCTTCTGCTAATTGAATCATTTGATGCGGATCGATGATGAGTTTGCCACCTAAAGTTCGGCTGGAAAGCTAATTATCTATTCCCCGAACTTTGCTGTAGTATATCGGGAACAGTAACCATCTTTACCAAGTTTCGTATGTCATCTATCGCGAGAATTCTTTTCGGACTAAACATCGCGATCGGGAGTCTCACCCCGGCGATCGCTCAAGTGATCCCCGATGCCACGCTAAAAAACGAGAGTTCGATCGTTCGCCCCGATCGAGATATTCGCGGCATTCCGAGCGTTCTGATCGAGGGGGGCGCGCGACGGGGGGCGAATTTATTCCATAGTTTTCAAGAATTTAACATTAACGAGGGGAAAGGAGTTTATTTCGCCAATCCGAGCGGCGTTACCAACATTCTCAATCGGGTGACGGGAGGTAATCCCTCGCGAATTTTCGGCAGGCTAGGTGTGTCGGGAAACGCGAACCTGTTTTTTCTCAACCCGAACGGTATTCTTTTCGGCCCGAAAGCGAGTTTGGATCTCAATGGCTCTTTCCTCGCGACCACCGCTAGTTCTCTTCGTCTGGCGGATGGAACCATTTTCAGCGCTCGCGACCCCGATACCACTCCCGTCTTAACCGTTAGCGTCCCGATCGGTCTAGGATTCACGAATACTACGGGCGCGATTCGAGTCGAGGGAACGGGGCATAATATCATCAGCCCCGGCGATACCCGCCGCCCGAATATCCCGCTCGGAGGACAGTTTCCACCGGGATTAAGCGTCGCGCCCGATCGAACGCTCGCCCTGATCGGTGGAACGATCGAGCTAGACGGCGGTATCGTTAACGCCCCATCGGGACGGATCGAGATCGGTAGCGTCGGTTCCGGATTGGTCTCGATCGCTTCCACCACCCCGGAGAATTTCCGCATCGAATACGGGAAAATCAACGATTTTCGAGATATTACCCTCGCCCGACAATCTTTTCTGAACGCCAGTGGCGCGGGGGGAGGAAATATCTCCGTCTTCGGCAGAAATATCGGGGTAACGGATGCCTCGCTCCTCTTTATCGAGAATCGCGGCCCGCTTCCCTCGGGAACGATCGAGGTAAACGCCTCTAATAACCTAACTATCACGGGAACAACCGCATCGACCCCCCTTTTCGCTGGTTTCGTGCGGCCGACGCGAGGTATCGTCAGTCAGGCTCTCGATAGCGGCAAGGGAGCCGATGTTAATATTCGAGCCGAGAAATTAGTGGTCGAAGATTCGGGACGCATCTATCTTTCTACTTTCGGTTCCGGTGCCGGCGGAGATCTGAAGATCGTGACCGCCGATTCCGTTCAAATTCTCGGAATCTCTCCTGCCGATCCCACCTTTCCCCTCAGTGGTATCGTCGCTACCGCCACCGCCGGGTCTGGAAAAGCTGGCTCCGTGGAATTATCCGCCCGCGATCTAGTGGTACGGGAGGGGGGACTACTGAACTCTAGCGTTTTCGGTCGCGGGCCGGGTGGGGATATAACCATTCACGCGAGCGATTCGATCGAGGTTTCCGGTTTCAACCCCAACAGCCTGATCCCTAGCTTGATTTCCTCGATCTCGCAAGGTTCCGGACAGGGGGGCAATCTCACCATCACCACCACTCGTCTGAGCGTCCTGGATGGGGGTCGGGTCGATACCTCTACCCTCGCATCGGGTAACGCGGGAAATCTCCGGATTACCGCGGGCGAATCGGTTCGGGTTAGCGGGAGGGTTCCGGGTTCGATCACGCCGAGTCTAATTGTCTCGTCCGCTAACGAGATCGATCCGGTCATTCGGGCGGGTCTGAGGCTCACGGAATCGCCCACCGGCACATCGGGAAACGTCTGGCTCGATACCCGACGCCTGATCGTGTCCGACGGGGGTTCCCTGAGCGTGCGGAATGACGGCACGGGGGATGCCGGGACGCTCCAGATCTCGGCGCGCTCGATCGAATTAAATAATTCGGGCAGTATTACCGCCTCGACGCGATCCGGCAACGGGGGAGATCTCGCGCTGTCGGCCGATCGGATTCAACTCCGACGCGGTAGTGACATCACGGCCACGGCGGGAGGCGCGGGGAATGGCGGGAATATTTCTCTCCGGACGAACACGCTCATCCTTTTAGAAAACAGCGATATT
Organism: Pannus brasiliensis CCIBt3594; assembly: GCF_036688125.1. Classification (NCBI taxonomy): domain Bacteria; kingdom Bacillati; phylum Cyanobacteriota; class Cyanophyceae; order Chroococcales; family Microcystaceae; genus Pannus; species Pannus brasiliensis. Next base: position 26,977 of record NZ_JBAFSM010000019.1, read on the forward strand.
TTGGCGGACGCTTTCGCGGGACGGGGCGGGAATATTCGGATTCTAGCCAGAGGGGTTTTCTCCTCGCCCGATAGCGCGATCTCGGCGAGTTCGCGATTGGGGATCGATGGAACCGTGGCCATCGCGACTCCCGAAACCGATATCGGGACGGCACCGGCCATCACTGAAGCGGTATTCGTTCCCGCGCAAGAGGCGCTCGCGGGAAGTTGTTTGCTCGATGGCGGACGACGGGGGGGAACTTTCACGTTCACCGGAACCGGCGGCGTACCGATCTCACCAGGAACGGCGATCGATGAACGGGACGCGTTGAGCGCCCCCCGCGTGGACGCGTCCCCATCGTCCTCCCGTCCCCCGGTTCCGTCCGATCGAACCGGATTGATCGTTTCCGTTCCCCCGTGGAGATCCGGCGATCCGATCGTTCCGGCCGGAAAGCTGATCCGTACTGCCGACGGGCGGACGTTGCTCGTGGCGGGAGTGACCTCGCAAAACGGGGCTTTACTAGACCTCCCGCTCTGTAAGCCCGAAAAGCCCGGAAACGAACGTTAAATTTTTCGTTCCCACCGGACGGAGAAGGAAAATCCCTCGCCCTGTAGAGAATGATCCGAACTCCCGTCCCGGATCAGGGGAATACCGTAATCCAATCGAACGGCGAGATTCTCGATCTCCCAGCGTAGCTCTAAACCCGTACTGGCTAAAGTATTCGGAGAGGCGATCGGGAGACGGTTATTCCAAACCGTACCGAGATCGACAAAGGGAGATAGCGCGACGCTCCCCCATCCCGCGTCATCGAGCAGGGTAAAACGGGTCTCGACGGAAGCTACGAGGCCGCTATCGCCGACCCGAAAACCTTTCGGATAGCCCCGGACGGTATCGATCCCGCCGATATCGAACTGCTCGATCGGTAACAACGCGTCCGGGGTGAGTTGGGTCGCGAGACGACCGATTACCATTACCCGGTCATCCAATTTCTCCCACCACTGGAATTGTCCTAGCCACGAAAAAAATGTCCCGTCAATCCCGATGTCGTTGGTTGTCGCGTCGAACAGGGGCAGGCCGACACTAAACTGCGAGTTGGCCAGTACAACCCGTCGCGAGGAACGCTCGATCCATTCCCCCGTCAATCGCAAGGCGGTCACTCTCGATCGCCCGTTGTCCGGCCCGGGGGTAAACGAGAAAGGGATCTTATCGAGCAGGAAGGTTCGACTTTCCCGCAAATCGAGCGAGAGAGATAGGGCGAGTTCCTCGGTCGGACGTTGGATCAGAGGCTGGCGGAAACCGAACGATAGGGTATTGGCGCGCGATCGAATGCCCACATCCCGCAAGAAATCCTCGATTACCTGACTCTCCCCGTTTTGATAGGCGACGCTTAATTTCCCGTCTCTCGCGTCGATCGGGAGCGTGTAGGCGATATCGAACCGGTCTAATCCTTCCGCGAGACCGTAATCCGCCGCCAGACGATCCCCGAAACCCAAAAGATTTCCGTGGGCGATTTCTAGGGTTCCCCGATACTCGCCGACGCTAGGATACTCGTAATTATCTACCTGAAGACCGGCGGAGAAATGGGGTGCTTCCTCGATCTGGACGTTTAAAACGCTAGAATCCGGGCTGGTTCCCCGCGATAATTCGGCATTTACCCGAGCGAATAAAGGATCTGATCGCAGTAATTGCAATTTTTCCTCCAACCGTTCGATATTAAGCGGAAAATTCCCCCCGGCCATCAACCGATCCCGTACATAGCCCTCGCGCAGATGGGTCAATCCCTCGATGTTGATAGCTTCTAATTTTCCCTCGATCACTTGAATTTTAAGGGTTCCCCCGGAAAGATCCTGCGGGGGAGGGTAAGCGTCGGAAGTCCGATAACCCCGCTCGTGATAGAAACTCGCGATCGCGCGGGTGATTTCCTCGATCGTATCGGACGAAATCTCTTTTCCGACGTAAGGAGAGATAATTCGGGCGATATCGTCTTCCGAGAGAAGCGTACTACCGAGTACCTCGACTTTTTTCAGCACCGGTGACGGGGAAACGGGAGATGCCTCAACTGGGGCGGTCGGGACGGAAACCCCCGATCGATCCGAAAACCTCTCCAGATAACCGCTCGCTCTCGCGAAAACCGGGTTAGCTTGACCATAAATCAAAAATACTACGGGAATCCAAAGCGATCGATAGGTTATCGCTAACTTTTCCCGAATCTCTCCGATATTTGAATGATAGCTCAACGTTTAATCGTCTTCCACTCTTAATAGGTCATCGATCGTTAGCTCGCTATTTCCGGTCAAGTCTCGAACCCAGTCCCGTAGTCTCAGTAAGGTCAGGTATTCACTACGGGCTAAAGTCCCGCTCCTCGCGGCCGATAGCGTGCGTCGATCCACTTTCGCCCCCCGGATCAACAGTTGCTCGTAGGCGGCATTCACCGATAGTTCGACCGGCCAAAATTTACCGATATCAACGTAAACGCGCACGATAGTCACTCTAAACATTACGTCGATCGATATTCGCGTATTTTACCACCTGTACGTTAAACGTTTAACGTAAATGTCCGGCGTTGTTATAATAACGTTACACTGATAAAATTTCGTCATCTACCGCGGGAGCGGTCATCAGTAGAATAAATAGGAAGTTAGTTTGTCCGTGGCACTTTCGCGGACCCGATTCATGCCCGTCAAATTATTATTCGTGGACGATGAATTAGATTTTGAACGAGCGATCCTACAGCGTTTCCGTCAAGAGATCCGATCGGGAGAGTACGAGATTATTTTCGTCCATAGCGGCGAGGAAGCTCTAGAGGCGATCGAGGCGGATCGGAATCATGAAATCGAGTTACTGATCACCGATCTGAAAATGCCCGCGGCCCGGCTCGATGGATTCGGCTTGATCGGGGCGTTACGAGACCGGGGGATCTCCCTGAAAACGTTGATCGTTTCCGCTTACGGGGACGTGGAAAACTATCAGAACGCGATCCGGGAAGACGTTCTCTTATTTTTAACGAAACCCATCAATATTCTCGAACTGAAACCGTTAATTGAAGAAGCTCTAAAACGACCGGAATCGATCGGGACAAGTTCCCGAAAAGTTCGGCTGAACACGCTCCAGAGGGTGATCAAGGAACTTCCTTCCGGGCAAAAAGGCAAGCTCATCGAAAACTTACTGGAATCTCTCGATCTCGAAGATCTAGAGCGACTCCGGGAAGAACTTCCCGATCGATTAAACGAGCGGATCGAGGCGGCTCGAAAACGTGAAGAGGAAAAACAGATACTGGTTTCCAAGATAAAGAATGGGGAGATCGATGTCAATACTCCTTTAGAAATATTAGATGGCGCGTACATCGAGGAAAAATATATTCCCAAAGACGGAAAGACTTTCGGACCGTATTACTATCTCCGCTGGTGGGAAGAGGGACGATTGAAAAACAAATATCTCGGTAAGAAAGATCCCCGCAAAAACTGAAGAGTACGTTTTTGGTACGGTAAAGTTTTATTAAAAAAACCGAGCGGGTCGCGCCCGTTCGTTCAAAAACGGAAAAATCGGGTACAATTCATCGTTAGGTGAAGGGTAAGGGATTTAGGAACCTAACCCAGAACCGACTCAATGACAGAATCCTCGATCGACACACCGGCGATCGCACTCAAAACATCCGCAGGACAATCATCATGGTAACAACAGTTAACGGAACGGCCCCCCGTAACGCCGACAAGGATTCCCGCTCTCTACCCGACGGCATGATTCCCGCTCTCCAGGAAACACTCGCGCCGGGTGTGGGGGACGCGTCACCGCTAGAGATGAGTATCCCCGACCCGGCCTGCATCGATGTCAAGCATATCGCGACCATTCCCCCACGAGAGTTAACCGCGCGGGAGTTTTGCCGGAGAATGTACGGACTGACCGGACTACCGGAGGCGACGATCTTGGAGGTCGAGATCGATCCCGACTATCGAAAACGCTGTATCGGACTCCTGAGCCGAGTATTGGATCTTCACAGTCAAACGATTCGGAATTGGGGCGCTACCCGATATTTCCCGAATATGCCACCGCATTATCGCCGCGTATTGGGATTGTATTGGGAGCGCGGGGAATTAATCGTGGAAAATCGGCGGCTACGTCGCTTTAACGCCTAACGGCGACTTAGAGCGAGTCGCGTTCGTAGGGATGACCGAAGCGCGACCAATAGGATGCCGCCGCTCGATCGAGCGAACAATCGCAAGAAAAACGAAGGGACTTCCCGAACAATTAAAATCTCGAATCCCCATACCTGACCCCTTGCTAGGAAGCGGTACGTCTTCATCGGTCTCCGAGAAGCCCTATCGCCTATCATTAAATGCAATTCCACACTAGCAAAATCCCGACGGCCTGTAAAAAGGCGTTTTCGCCCGTATAGTCAAGTTCCGGTGATAGAGAGTTAGGTTCGAGAAGTTCCTCCCCACCTCACAGGAGGAACAAATATGTTGTTAACGAGGGTCGATCTCGACCTTTCGGCAGGCTCGTCTTTCTTAAAAGACGGAGCGCTCGCCGTATCTATTACGTTTTCCGCGCCTACTTCTAGCACCCCGATCGAACTGGAGGTGGCGCGATGAGATGGAAAAGATTTTTCCGCGGAGATTGCCCGGTCTGCGAGGGCGCGCGGAAGGACTGCCGCCAGAACCCGAAAACGGGGCTTTATCACTGCCGCGACATCACCACCGAACCGCGAAACTTTCTCTTCCGCGGTTACGACAATCTCGGTTTCGGGATGTGGGCGGACAAAGCCAACGTGTCAGCGTGGACGGAAGAGAAACGACGGGAACGGGAAGAGGAACGAGAAAGACGGAGCGAACTGGAGCGGGTTAGACTCGATCGCCTTCTTCCCGATCGAGACCGCGATCAAACGATACGGGAGATTCTAGGACAATTAACCCTGAGTCCGTCGCACCGGGAGACGTTACGGAAACGGGGACTGAACGACGCGGAGATCGACGCGGGAATGTACCGAACGGTCGATCGATACCAACCGCTCCGATTCCGGGTCGATGACCGCCTCGCCGGGGTAATCCGCGGGGGTAAGAGTCTCTATATTCCCGCGCCCGGTATCCTCTGTCCGATCGCCAACGAGAAAGGCGAATTCGTCGCCTGGCAGATCCGGTTCAACGACCCCGGCGACCTGCCCCGATACCTCTGGGCTTCCGCGGAGAAGAATCGGGGAGAAAACGGGCCATCGGTTCACCTCAAGAACGGGGAACTGCCTTTATCCTTCCACGCGCCCGCCGGAGACCCCCACTCGGTTATCAAACGCCGGCTCAAGGATCTGAACGGGGACGGGACAAAAAAGGTCGTACCGATCGCCCTGACGGAAGGGATCGCCTTTAAACCGCACCTGACCGCTACCCGATTGGGAATCCACGCGATCGGCGCGTCCGGGGGACATCACGCCACCAGCCCGAAAACACTGGAGACGTATTTAAAGGCGATCGAGGCGAAATCCGCGGAAAACGTGGGCGAAAATGGAGAAAACGTTACCGTTCAACCGATCCTTTTCGCCGATGCCGGTTGCCTGAAAAATCCGAATATCCTCGCCACTTACGAGAACACTTTTCAGGTGCTTGAAGAACTCGGTCACGAGGTCAGGGTGGCGTGGTGGGGACAGGTAGAGAAGGAAGACGGCGACATCGACGAGATCGACAACGAGACCGTAAAGTCCATCCGTCTCCTCTCTCGCGTGGAATTCGACGCGTTGGTGAAAAAAACGGAGCGAGAGTTAGAGGTCGAGGCGGTACAGGAAAAATTACGCGGCCTACACCCCCACGAACCGATCGCCCGTTTCAACAGCCGTTATCTCCCCGACCTGACCGAACTGACCGACGCGCTACCGTCCGGGAATTTAATCGGGATCAAAGCCCCCAAGGGATGCGGTAAAAGCGTTCAGATCAAGAAAATTATCGAGAAGGCGCGGGAGAAGGGCCAGAAAGTGATCGCCCCGACCCCGCGCCGCGCTCTCGGACGGGAGCAAAGTCTCAAGTGGTCGATGGAGTGGAGCGGCGATCTAGAGATCGACGGGATCGATCGCCAAACCCTCCTCGAAAACTTGGAAACCCTCGGCATCTGTTGGGATAGCCTCTGGAAGTTGATGCGACGGGATTGGAGTAACACGCTGGTCGTTTTCGACGAGGTGGAAGCCTCTCTGAACCATCTTCTGACGAGCGTCACCTGCAAGGAGAAACGCGCCCTGCTCCTGAGAATGCTGGAGATCAAACTCCGCGAGTGCGTTTCGGGTGGGGGAAGTATTCTCTTCTCCGATGCCGACCTGAGCGCGCCATCGATCGATTATTTCAAAAAGCTCGTCCCGTCCGCGCGTGTCGATCTGATCGTCAACGATTACATCGGCGAGGAGACGAAATTTCAAATCACTTACCACACCGGCAAAAAAGACGTGACCATCGCCGAGTTAATGGCGACCCTCGCTACCCCCGTGCCGATCTGTCCGGGGAGTTCCATCACGCGGCAACCGCGGATCGCGATCGCCAGTGATTCTCGCGAGGCGGCGATCGCTCTAGAACGCTTGATTAAAGAGCGCTTCCCGACCCTGAAGATTCTACGGGTCGATAGCGGCACGACCGAGACCGAGGAAGTGAGCGCGTTTGTCGAGAACCCCAACGAGAAACTACTGGAAATCGCTCCCGACGTTCTCATCTACACGCCCTCGATGGGAGCGGGGGTATCGATCGATGTGGAATGGTTCGACGAGGTTTACGGTTTCTTCCACGGAGTTATTGAACCGAGCCAGTGCCGCCAGATGCTGAGTCGTATCCGGGTCAACGTCCCCCGTGTCGTCTGGTGTAACGCCCACGGTCAGCTAGACGGAAATCGCTCGTTCATCCCGGAAGAGATCAAATCCCGATTGTGGGGCTTCCATCACGAGAGTAGCATCCTCATCGACGTGGCCAAAGCGATGGCTGGAGAGGAGGCCGACGATCGCCGGCTCCGCGAGGTTTATGACGCGCTCTGGAACGAGAAAACGAAGTCCTGGGATAACCCCCACCTCGATCTCTACTGCTCGATCGTCGCCCGCAAGAACTACGGGCTGGCCAACCTCGCCCGCGAACTGCGCCGCCAGTTGATCGAGGAGGGTCATCGGATTCTCGACCGCGACGACCGCGACATCACCGACGACGGGGCGCGGGTAGCCGAGATCAAAAAACAGATTCCCTTGGAAGAAGCGGAAGCGATAGCGGCGGCGAGAGACATCCCCCTAGACTACGCCCTGAGCTTGAAGCAGAAGCCCGATCGAACGGAAGCCCAACAACACCAGATCACCAGAGCTTTATTAAAAGCGGAACTCCCCGGCGTAGAACTAACGAGCGAGTTCGTTTACAAGGTGGTGACGAAAGATCGGCGGCGCTGGCTCAACGCGGTCAAATTCTTCTGGTACTGCCAGAATCCGAATAAGACGAGGGTGATCGATCGACGGGAGTGGTTGAATCACCTACACCGGTTCATCGACGGGGCGGTACTCCTCGCCGACATCCGTACCTACTCGCTACAGGCGCGGGTGATTAAAAACTTACGGCTGTTCGAGTTGATCGACCTCGACGACCCCGATCGGGAGTACGCGAACGACGGCGAGGAAATGGCGAAGATCCTGAAGTACGCCTGCGAGTACCGACGCGATCTCTGGCTGGCCTTCGGGTTGAGGGTGACGGATAAAACCAAGCCCTGCCAGTTCGTCAATCATTTACTCGATCGCTTGAATCTTCATCTAATGCAATCGCGGCAGGTTAACGGGGGTCGTCGATTCTACCGACTCGATCGCCGTTTACTCGAAGACCCCGATCGATTGGCGGTGTTGAACTCGTTGAGTGGCAAGTGGGAGGAGGTCGGCACTCGCGCAACGACCGAAGATTCGCGGTTTGTGAACGAAGAGAGTTTCGAGGAAGATCTCGCGACGGAATCGGGCCCCGAAGACGCGGGGGTCGGTGAAGCCGAGGAAGCCGTTAGCCGAGCGCGTCCATCACAACGGAACCCGATCTGTATAAATAATGGCGCGCGTTGTGATGCTCCCGTTCGCTCCGCGCCGCTCCTCCACGGTACGAGTGAACTTGACCTGGCGATCGCCCAACATTCGGATACGGGGGAACTGTCCGGGGATGAATCTTCCGGAAACAACGGAAAAGAGAGCGAGAACCGAACGCTTCCATCACAACAGAGTCCAATCTATATAAATAATGGCTCCCGTTGTGATGCTCCCGCTCGTTATTCCGATTTCCCCGACAATACGCTCGAACCCTCTACAGATAACGGGAATCGTCTCTCGGAAACCTTCACGGGCATCGCTCCGAATCCGGTGATATCCTCGATCCCGATCGAGTCCTTCCCAAAAGAACATCGGGCGAATATTCTCATGCTCCTGCGATCGCTGACGGACGCGGTGGAGGATACCGCCGAGAGTCTTGAACAGGTTCTCGATGTCGCGGTCGGGTGGTTCCAGGAGTTGCCAACCCCGCGGGAATGGGTGAGCGCGGCCTTATCGGAACGGGTCAAGCGGGAGATCGCGCTACAGTTCCCCGATTATCTCGAATTGATCGTCGGCGAGGCTTTCTGACGCGGGGATTCGGGGGGTGCTCGATCTCTGTATCCCCGATCGGATACGAGCGAACACTACAAACTTTCAATAGAAGAGTCGATCCGCGTTAAAGAACTCAAACCAATTCGATTATCTTTATTCCCCGACGAGACGGCTTCCACATCCTTTTGATACGGGTCGGGATTCAAGCCAGTTCGGACGGATTAATTCACGGGGGATTTCCAGTAGATACGGCGGGAGGGAAATTTTCCTAATCCTACATTGCCACGGGATTCAACATTTCTGACATTTCTCCAGTTCCCGCCAGAATTTTCGCTCGGAAGGTCTACCTTAGGAAAAAGGTTTCCCGTCGATCAATATGCCTGGCGGAAACAGGATACCTCCCCGTTCGGCTAGGGATTATCTCTCTTCTGTCACTCTAGTCAGAGGAACAGTAAAAGTCATTCCAAAAATGGAGTAGATATTGCAAAGGTTTAAAGTCATTTATTTTGTCAATAAGTCTAGGCAATCCTAGAGAAAGTTGAGGGATTGGAAATACTTTTAGCCATCTTAAAATTAGATTAAAACAAATGAATGGCTGGAAAATTAATTGAAGGTTATTTAATCCATTTTTCCAACCTTTTCCCTCGTCCCATCGAGAATGTTCCGAGAAAGGTTCCGACACGGGAACCACGGAAGGATTGAACGATTCGTTGTGAAGACACACTAGCAAATAGGCGGACATAACCAATTCCCACCACTTTTCTATCTCCGCGTAATCCGTGAAGCGGAAATCCGACGAACCTAACTCATCTTTTCTGTTTCGGAACCCCTTTTCTTCCCAAGCTCTAATTTTATACATCCCACCCACCTCTCGGTATTTTACACCGGGGATTTTGGTCATCACTAACCAGGTCGAGGAGGAGGGAACGTTTTCTTTATCGGTTGTTATTTCCCAATATTGTACCGTTCTTCTTTTTCCATAAATGATCTCTCGAATATATCTCTTCTCCTCTTTTCCATCCCATCGAATATGTGGGAATTCTCTCCATTTATTCACTCTCACTTTTTGCTCCTTCGGTAGCCACACCCCATGATTACTGAGGATTCCCACCGCGTACTCTATGTTTAATTCGTCCAATACTCTCAAAAAATTGCTCCCGCTCTCACCGTAAAGACTGTCCGCTAATACTCTCTTGATTTTAAAACCCATTTTTATCAACTCTTTAACCAGCTTTGCTCCGATCTCCGGTTTCGTCTCGTACTGGTCTCCCTCTTTCAACCTCTCTCTAGGTTTATAAACTTGAAAAATCAACGGAAAGACAATTCCGTCCACGTAGCCATACGCGTTTACCGAGACGATTCCATTTTCAACTTTGCCGACATTTCCAATGTATTGCCTCTTGACATAATCCGTTTTATTTCCTTTTTTTACATCTCCTGTTTCGTCAATTATTACTTGAATCTCTCGGCTTTCTAGGATTTTTAAAATTAGGCTTAATCTTCTTTTTTTTAGTTCCTCCGCTGACCACGGGGATTGACTGACAAAATGATGCAATCCTTGAGCGTTGTCTAATCCGACCACTTCCGCTATCGCCGGCAAAGTCTTTCTTTTTAGATTACTAATTAGTCCGACATGAAGATATTTGAAGCTCTCGTAAGCTCGTACATCTACGAATAGGTCTCGATACAATTCACAGTAGCTGTCTATAGAAGGGAGGGTAATTCGGGCGGGGCGAGGCGCGACCATTGTCCGTGTCTAGCTTTGGGACTTTTTTTCTAATTCTATTCTACCCGATTTGACACAAGAGAGTTATACCAAATCCTGTTACCACGGTATAGTTATCCAGGGGTCTGGAATCCCGCTATAGCGGGAAAGTCATAAATTTTTTAAAAGCGGATTTGGTATTATCCCCCGATCGAGTTGATAGCGAGCGTCTCCGACTTCCCCGGCTCGGCGATCGAGCGTGAACGGTTTCCACTATCTTAAATTTCGGAATGTTCCGATTCCCTGTGCCTTCACCCTACCCGGTTTACCGCGCGATCGGAAATAGCCCGGTCTAAAACGGTAGAGAAAAACGGGATTCGAGTATAGCGAAACACTACGGCGGCGATCGTCGATCGCTACACTGAAAACAAACAACTGTATTCCGCTCGGCTTTTAGTTTTTTTGAAAATAGCCGCGGCCTGTTTCGGGTCGGGAGTGGCGGTCGTCGGGATATACAGTCTTTTGCGGTAAGGAGTCACCGTTTATGGTAGATATCAAGTTCGCGTACTGGGTTCCGAATGTCAGTGGCGGGTTAGTGGTTAGTAAAATCCCGCAGAACACCGACTGGACATACGATTACAACGCGTGGTTGGCGCAAACCGCCGAAGAGGTAGGATTTGACTACGCGTTAGCGCAGGCCCGATTTATCGCCAGCTACGGCGCGGAGTATCAACTAGAAGCGCTCGCTACCGTCGCCGCGTTAGCGCCCGTCACTCGAAAAATTACCCTAATCGCCGCCGTCCATCCCGGTTTGTGGCATCCGGGAGTCGTAGCTAAAATCGGTTCGACGATCGATGTCATTTCTAACGGTCGTTTCGCGCTCAATATCGTCAGTGGCTGGTTTAAAGGCGAGTTCACCATCTACGGCGAACCTTGGCTCGATCACGACGAGCGCTACCGTCGCTCCGAGGAATTTATCCGCGTTCTCAAGGGATTATGGACGGAGGACGAGTTTCATTTTAAAGGCGATTTCTACCGTATCAACGGCGGTTGGGTCAAACCCCGACCCGTGAACGATCGACCCCACCCCGAAATTTTCCAAGGGGGTAACTCTAAAGCGGCCCGACAGATGGCCGGTAGGGTATCGGATTGGTATTTCATGAACGGCAACACGATCGAGGGAGTCCGCGAACAGATCGAGGAAGTTTCCGCGCTGGCCCGTCAGTCAGGTCGCCAGGTTAAATTCGGCCTCAACGCGTTTATCCTCGTCCGCGACACCGAGAAAGAAGCCCACGAGGTACTACGGGAGATTATCGCCAAAGCCGACCGGGAAGCCGTCGAGGGATTCGGCGAGGCGGTGAAACAGGCGGGCGCGGCCACTAGCGAAAAGGTGGGAATGTGGGCGAATTCCAATTTTGAAGATCTGGTGCAGTACAACGACGGTTTCCGCTCCGGCCTGATCGGTACAAAAGAACAGGTGGCGGAAAAAATCCAGCAATTTCACGCCGCGGGGGTCGATCTGATTCTCGGCGGTTTCCTCCACTACAGCGACGATCTACCGGCCTTCGGTCGCGAGGTGATTCCCTTGGTGCGCGAACTGCCTTCCCGTCGTTCCGTTGTCGAGGAATTGGCTTTAGTGTGACGGAGAGTCAGGAGTCAGGAGTCAGGAGTCAGGAGGCGGAATCTGTAAAACTCTCGCTTTCGTTCATCCACTTCTGACGGTCTACCTATTCATTGATTCAATCTCAAGGAGCGGAAATTATGACTACGTTAGTAAATGTGGAAACGGAACCGAGAGCGCGGGTAATTCAAGACGATCAGGAAGCGATCGCTATTGCCAAGGAACTGGCGATCGAATTCGCGAAAGAAGATTCCCTCCGCGATCGCGAGCGCCGTTTACCGGTGGAAGAAGTCAAGAAATTCTCCCAAAGCGGGCTGTGGGGAATTATCGTTCCCAAAGAATACGGCGGCGCGGGCGTGTCCTACGCCACCCTAGCGGAAGTGATCGCGATTATTTCCGAGGCGGATTCGAGTTTGGGACAGATTCCCCAGAATCATCTTTATATGGTGGAAGCGATCCGACTCGACGGCACGGAGGAACAGAAGCGATTTTTCTTCGATCTGGTATTGCAGGGCAAACGCTTCGGTAACGCTTTCTCGGAGATCGGCACGAAATCGGTCACGGACGTGCGGACGGCTTTAACGCGATCGGGCGACGGTTACGTTCTTAACGGACGCAAGTATTATTCCGCCGGCGCGCTTCTCGCCCATTGGATTCCGACGATCGCCGCGAACGAGGAGGGGAAAACGATCGTCGCTTTTGTCGAACGGGACGCGGAAGGCTTGACCCTGCTCGATGATTGGACGAGTTTCGGTCAGCGTACCACCGCGAGCGGTACGACGATTCTCGAAAACGTCAAGGTGAAACCGGAATACGTCATCCCCCACTATCTCGCGTTCGAGCGGGCGACCCCGATGGGCGCGGTCGCGCAGATTATTCAAGCGGCGGTGGACGTGGGTATCGCCAAGGCCGCCCTACGGGATACCCTCTATTTCGTCCGTAACCATACCCGTCCTTGGGTGGACAGCGACCTAGAACACGGCTACGAAGATCCCCTAACCCTCTACAATCTGGGTAACGTGATCCTGCAAATTCACGCGTCCGAAGCGCTCCTGCGACGCGCCGGGGAGTTTATCGACGCGGCCTACGAATCGGGTTTAGAAGAGGCGAAAGTGGTGGAATCCTCGATCGCCGTCGCCGAGGCCAAAGCGATCGCCACGGAAGCCTCCCTACTGGCGACGAATAAACTCTTTGAACTGGCCGGCACGAAATCGACCCTACAGGAATTCAACTACGATCGCCACTGGCGCAACGCCCGCGCCCACACCCTCCACGACCCGGTTCGCTGGAAATACTACGCGATCGGCAATTATTTCCTCAACGGCGCGAATCCGCCCCGCCATCCGTGGCTCTAAACACCCGCGCCCGTCAAAACCCTACAACCCATCCAGGAGATTACCATGGCCAATATTCTCTCGATCGCCGGCAATCCGACCGATCCTTCCAGAACCTACGGATTAGTTCAATACGTGAACGGATTACTAGAAAAAGAAGGGTTTCACACCGATACGATCGCCGTTCGCGACTTTTCCCCGGAAGAGCTAATTCACGGACGCTACGATAGTCCGGATTTGGAACCGATTAAAGCCCTGCTAGAACAGGCCGACGGGGTTATCGTCGCGACCCCGATCTATAAAGCCGCCTATACGGGACTGTTGAAAGCTTTCTTAGATTTACTTCCCCAACGGGCGTTCGAGGGCAAAGTGGTACTGCCGATCGCCACGGGAGGCACGATCGCCCATCTACTGGCGATCGATTACGCGCTCAAACCCGTTCTCTCGGAACTGAAGGCGCGCCATATCCTCGGCGGTGTTTACGCGGTCGATAAACAATTGCCATTCAAACCGGGCGGCGAACTCCAGCCCGACGGGGAAATCGAGGAAAGAGTCCGGGGGGCGGTAAGGGATCTCATCGCCGCGGTCAATCTACACCGATCGGCGAGCGCGGAAAAATCGGCTTCTCCCGCGTTGGTTTAGTCACAAACGTGGCAGAAAGTCAATAGTCCTTTCGTTAGAATATTTTTTTAACCGCTTCTTGCATGATCGAGCCTACACTTTCCCTTCCCTCTTTTTCCCGAAGCGTTATCGGTCATCAACCGAATTCGATCGAACCCCGATTCGACCCGATCGATCTCGCCCTCGCCGCCCTGCGATCGGGGCGGGCCGCGGTCGTCGTGGACGATGAAAACCGGGAGAGCAAGGGGAGTTTAGTCTGTGCCGCCGAGTTCGCCACGCCGACGATGATTAACTTTATGGCCACGCGGGCCCGAGGATTAATCTGTTTGGCCATGACCGGCGATCGCTTGGACGAATTGCGAGTACCGCTCATGGTGGAAGGAAAAGGCGCTCTCTTTCAGACCGCGTTTACCGTTAGCATCGATGCAACACCGCGTTACGGGATCACCACCGGGATCTCCGCGAGCGATCGGGCCCGTACCGTTCAAGTGGCGATCGATCCCGCGACTACCCCCGACGATCTCTGCCGTCCAGGTCATATTTTCCCGCTCCGATCTCGCGCGGGCGGGGTTTTCGAGCGCGCCGGCCACACCGAGGCCGCGGTGGATCTCGCCCGTCTAGCCGGCCTCTACCCGGCCGGGGTCATCTGCGAGATCCAGAACCTTGACGGTTCGATGGCGCGTTTACCGGAGTTGTTCGTCTACGCGAGCGATCACGATCTACCGATTATCCGAATCGCCGATCTGATCCGCTACCGCGAGCGGGTGGAACTCTCGGTTCGCCGGGAAGCGATCGCCCGTCTACCCACGGAATTCGGCGAGTTCGAGATCTACGCGTACCGCGATCTCCTCGACGGTTCGGAAGTAACGGCGATCGTTAAGGGCGATCCGGCCGGGTTCGGCGATCGGATTCCCGCGGTCGGAATTCATTCCGAGTGTTTCGCCGGGGATGTTCTCGGTTCGATCGAGTGCGATTGTCTTCAGAAATTGCATAAGGCTCTACGGTTCATCGAAGCCGAAGGACAGGGGATTCTGGTTTATCTCAAATCGGGGGAACCGAAAAGTTTCGTAAATCATCACGGAACTCACTCTTTACAGGAGTTAAATGGGGGGACGGCGCGGTTAGCGGCGGGAATCTTTCAAGATCTGGGAGTACGGAAGATTCATTTACTAACGGACAATTCTCGAAACGCGAGCGAATTACAAGAGCGCGGCATCGAGATCGTCGAGCGGAGCGCTCCCGTTACCGAAACCGAGCGATCGTATTCCCGCGGGCAACGGGAAAAGTTCGAGCGGATCGTACAATTCAGTTAAGATTCGATCGAGATTATGCGGGTATCCGATATTCAATCTACGGAAGATTATTTAGCGTTAGGCGCTTCTCTGGCGGCGGAATTCGTCGTCGATGCCGTCGAACGGGATCGCCGGGGCGGAACCCCGAAACCGGCGCGCGATCGTATCCGCGAGAGCGGCCTTTTAAAATTAATTATCCCGGAAGAATACGGGGGGATAGGGGAAAGTTGGATCACCCTATTCGGGATCGTTCGGGAGTTCGCGAAGGTGGATAGTTCGATCGCCCATATTTTTTCCTACCATCATCTCGGGGTAATCGTTCCCCATCTTTTCGGGACGGACGAACAGAAGGAGTATTTTTATCGGGAAACGGCGCGACAGAATTGGTTTTGGGCTAACGCGTTGAACCCCTTGGATCGGCGGACGACGATCGCGCCCGAGGGGGAGATTTTCCGATTGGAAGGAAAGAAAAGCTTCTGTTCCGGCTCGTGGGATTCGGATATATTACCGGTCACGGCGATCGATCGGGAGACGGGTAAAATCTCGGTTTTCGTGGTTCCCACCGGTCGCGAGGGGGTAGAATTACACGCCGATTGGGATAATATGGGTCAGCGGCAAACCGATAGCGGCAGTGTTTCTTTTCATAACGTAAAGGTTTACCCGAAGGAGTTTTTCGGTTCGCGAGGGTTTCCCGCGCCGCCTTTCGCGACTTTTCGCGCCTGTTTGGGGCAGTTGAATCTAGCGCATATATATTTGGGGATCGCGCTCGGGGCTTTCGAGGCCGCGCGACGGTACACGCGGGAACAAACCCGGCCTTGGTTAACTTCCGGGGTCGATCGCGCGACGGAAGATCCTTATATCCTGCATCACTACGGCAGTCTGTGGGTCGATTTAGAGGCGGTCGGTTGTCTGGTCGATCGCGCGACGGAAATTCTACAGGACGCGTGGGAAGACCGGTGGGATCTGAGCGAAGAAAAGCGAGGTCGCTGTGCCGTGGCAATCGCGACCGCGAAGGTAGCGGCGACGAAAACCGGTTTAGAGGTCGCCAATCGGATCTTCGAGTTGATGGGGGCGAGGGCGACGGCGAGTGCCTACGGGTTCGATCGCTACTGGCGGAATCTTCGTACTTTCACCCTCCACGATCCCGTCGATTATAAAATTCGCGATCTGGGAAATTGGATAGTAAACGAAAAATTTCCCGAGCCGAATTTTTATTCGTGAGACTTCTAGTGGTCTGTCTATCTTAAATTGACGGGTTGAGACAGGCGGGGAGAACAGGAAGAGCGGAGGAAGATCTCACTGTCACAAACATTTCCCGTTCCCCGTTCCCCGTTCCCCGTTCCCCGTTCCCCGTTCCCCGTTCCCCGTTCCCCGTTCCCCGTCAAAATTAGCTTGACACAGCACTAGATCCCGCGGTTAAAATCCTGAAAACACAAAATATTTTCAGCGTCGCTTATCCGCGGTATGAATTTCGTTTTTCGCGCCCGATCCGATCTCTCGGGCGATCGGGTTTTCTCGTTTCACACCTTTCGGGTATCATACTCCCGTTCAGCAACACCCGCTCGGGAAAGCGACGGAATCACGCGCGGGTTACGAGCGGTCTCGTCAACGCGTCGGGGCAATAATCCGCGAGGAAGGGCGATCGATACCCCTCCGCCGTCCAGAGAATCGGGAAAAAGTTCTCGTCCATCATCGTATCGCCGACCCGTTTGTATCTGCCGAAAATGTAACTCGCCCCCGTCGGTTGAAATCGGGCGTTATCGGGCAGGAGATGCACCCCCAAACTACGGCGGATCGTGTCGGAGCGTCGGTTGGGGCCGGAACCGTGCCAGAGATAACCGTGATGGATGACCGCGCTCCCCGCGGGAACCTCGATCGCCACGATATCGAGATCGGTGATTCCCAGAGCGCTCGCCGCCTCTTCCATCGCGTATCGGTACCATCGCTCCGGCGCGTGAAAATCCCCCGGTCTCTCCACCAGCGGCCAGCGATGGGAACCGCGAACGTACTCGATCGTTCCCCCGTCGGCGCGGGTGTCATCTAGCGTTAACCAGCAGGTCATCGATAGCGGCGGATCGAGATAGCTGACGTAGGTCGCGTCCTGATGGAACGCGATTTCCTTGCCCTTCGGCGGCTTCATCCAGAGGGTATCCTGTCCCATCCGGGCCCCCGACCAACCCGCCAGAGTCGCCACGATCCGGGCGATCTCCGCCGATAGGACAACACCGGCGATCGTCCGATCGCTTTTCCAAACGTTGCCCATGTGACGGGTCACGTCCGACAGACTCATCCCCGTTCGCCAGTACCACTCGTCCGGATAGATACCCGTATCGAACTCTCCCGAGAATAGGGGATCGAATCGACCGGCCAGGCGCTCCACCAGTTCCCGATCGAGAAACCGTTCGAGAACTAGAAAGCCATCCCGATCAAAGCTCTCGATCTGTTCGGCGCTCAAGGTCAATCCCGTTTTGTCATGATTCATAAAATTCGCGCGCGTCTCGATACTGTACCTACTCTACCGTTGATTCTCTCCCCGGTTCGGGAATCTCCAGCACTAACGTTAATTCAGAAAATAGCGGCGAACTCGCGATCGTCGAGAGCCGATCGAGTCTCGGATTCCGTCAGACGCGGATCGCGTGGACATGGGAGGTCGAATTACGTCCTTGGGTAGAGAATTTTTAGAGAGTTTCGCGATAATTAAGGGCTACATCCGCTCGATCGCCTCGATCTCGTCGCTCCGAATACTATCCACCAAATTTTCCCGCATCTCCACGAATTCCCGCGATAACCGCAAAGAAGCCGGCGTTACCCCGTCGGGACGGTAGGCGAAAGGATTAGTCATCTCTTTCACCACGCGACCGGGGCGAGCGTGTAGGATAACGATACGGGTGGCGAGTAATAACGCCTCTTCCACGTCGTGGGTGATAAAAAAGATCGTTTTCCCCGTTTTCTGCCAGATCCCTCTTAGATGGGTTTGGATCGATTCACGGGTCAGCGCGTCGAGCGCGCCGAAGGGTTCGTCCATTAAAATAATCGCCGGTTCCGCCGCGAGGGTACGGGCTATCGCCACGCGTTGTTGCATTCCCCCGGAAAGCTGATAGGGGAGAAGATTCGCCGCGTCCGCGAGTCCCACCATCTCCAGGGTCGCGGATACCCGTTGTTTCCGTTCTCGCGCGCTGACTCCTTTCATTTTCGGCCCGAACTCGACATTTTTGGCGATCGATAACCACGGGAACAGGTTTGGACGCTGGAACACGACTCCCACATCGGGATCGGGTTTCGTGTGGCGTTTCCCGGCAACGGTGACGATTCCCGTCGTCGGCGGTTGATAGCCCGCCAATACCCGTAATAATGTGGTTTTACCGCACCCGGAAGAACCTAACACGCAGACGAAATCCCCCGAAAACAAACTCAGATCGATGTCGCGTAGGACTTCGTGGCGATCGCTACCCGTTCCGAAGGTAACGCCCACGTCGGTCAGTTCGCAAACGATCGCCTCTCGCGTCAGAGGATCGGAGAGAGTTTTCGAGGGAATAGAGGAACTCATGGATTTTCAGAATTTAGAGAGCTTTGGTGAGGAGGCTTTTCTGGAAGGCGGCTAGATCGGGAGCGTTGGTGATTTTTTTCTGTTTGACCGCGAAATCTGCCGAATCTTTGAGGATTTTCGCGAACTCGCCGGGATCGTTCGGGGTTCCCAGATACTTCGGCGATCGCTGTTCGATCGAATCCAACCAGATCAACTCTTTAACCGCGGCGGCCGTTTCCTCCGGCGTGATATTCAGTTCCTTGGCGAGAGCCTTCGTCGCGCTCTCCGGATCGTCCCGGTACGCCTTAACCGCCTCGTCCAACACGCCGATATATTTTTTAACCGCATCGGGATACTGCTCGGCGAATTCCGATCGAACCGCGCCGAGATCCGCGGTGATAATGCCTTTCTTGGCGAGATCGGCCGAGGAGATCAGCACCTTTCCTCCATCTTTCTGAAGTTTACTCAAATTCGGTTGCCAGACATAACTCGCGTCGATATCTCCCCTCTGCCAGGCGGCGACGATATCGGGAGGTTGCAGATCGAGAATTTTCAGGTCTTTCTGCGGGATATTTTCCAGCGCGAGCAGGGATTCTAGGGAAAAGTGGGCGGTGGAACCGAAGGGAGTGGCGACTTTTTTGCCCTTAAGATCGGCGATCGAATTGATGCCCGGCTTCGCGATCAACGCCTCGGCCGCGCCGATCACGTCGAGGATAAAATACACCTGATAGGGTAATCCGCTGGCGATGCCCACGCTGGCGGGAACCGTTCCCAACGCGCCGAAATCGATCCCTTTCGCGGCGATCGCCGTGTTCACATCCCGCCCCGAATCGAAGCTGATGTATTCTACCTTGGAATCGGGAAACGCTTTCTCGGTTAACCCCAACGCCTTCGCCAGTAATTCGGGATTGGGAATTACCTGATAGCCGATCCGGATTTTTTCCGGAACCGTCCCGGTCGTCGCGGGCGCGGCCGCGGTAGTGGGCGATGGATTGGAAGAACTCCCGGTTTTCTCGCTGACACAGCTAGAGATAATGACAGGTAAACTCGCGCCCAACAGACCGAATAATATTTCTCTACGTTTCAATGACATAAGACCTCTTGTGGGATTCAAAAATTGTCGTGTGGTTAAGGAGTCAGGAGTCAGGAGAAATTATCGTTAAAAAGTCCAGAAAAATTCTATTTATCTTGTACGATTCCGGTTTTTGAACTTTTTAGATTCTCAAAAACGAAGGGTACGAGAGGTCGATCGGATATCTCGTCGCAATCACTAAAAAAAAGCTCACGCGTCGCGACCGATCCACGGCAGTCGCGTTCTCTCTATCCAACGGATGCCCGAGTCGATCGCTATCGCTATCAGTCCCATGAGGATGATGCCGACGAAAATGACATCGCTCCGGAGAAATTTACTCGCGTCGAGTACCATCCAACCGATCCCGGACGCGGCGGCGACCATTTCGGCCGCGACCAAAGTAGAATAGGAAACCCCGATCGCCGTTCGCAGTCCGGTGAAGATCTCCGGCAGACAGGACGGGAAAATGACATAGAGAAATAACCGCCAACCGGACGCGCCGAGCGATCGCGCGCCGTTGATCCGGTCGATCGAGATCCGTTCCACCCCGGAAACCACCGCCAGAAAAAGCGGGGCGAAGGCCGCCAGGAATAAAAGGGCGATTTTGGAAGGATTCTCGATACCTAGCCAGATAACTAATAAGGTGTAATAAGCGAGCGGGGGAAGGGGTCGATAGAACTCGATAATCGGGTCGAGAGCCGCCCGGATCGGCTTGGAGAAACCGCACAACATTCCTAACGGGATAGCGGTCACGATCGCCAGCGATAGCGCGGCGATCAGTCGGTACATACTCTGAAACAGGTGATAGAGGAGCGAGTTTCCCTTGTAGCCCTCGGACAGGATATCGAGAAACGCCGACCAAACCGCGGCGGGAGAGGGAAGAAAGAGGGGATTCACCCAACCGAGCGCCGTACTAATCCACCAGAGCGCGAAAATCAGCAGAACCGATCCCGCGGAAATGGCTCGCTCCGAAGAAAAAAAACGGGCGATCGGCGATATTCTAAATTGATTTTTGGCGTTTCGCCCTGTTTTTCGAGAAACCATAACGCTCTTTCGGGAATAGTTAAAGGGGGCGGGAGGCGGGAGGAATAATAAAGCGTAAGATGTCTAAAATTCGACTCCGAAAGCGATCTATTCTCCTATCCAACCAATTTTCAAGCTTTTAGATAGCGAAAAATGAATCGCGCTTCGAGGTCTCGAAAACTTTTTCCCGCTCAAGAGGCTTGTAACCCGTTGGTTTCCGGTCAGGAAATAGCGATCGCTTCCCAGGTAACTAGGAAACGATCGGGCAACAGATACATTGTCTTGTTGTGCCTGCTACTAAACTTCCGACAACTAGCCAGATCGTCGAGATTTCTCTAAAATACAGTAACTCGATCGGAAAAGTCAAGTTTAAAAATTCCCGTCCGATCGAAAAGCCAAGCCTTCCTGACAAAGCCCGTCCGACCCCTTTTGCGGAGAAGGATCGTCGATATAATACGGTAAATTTATCAACTTACTGTATTTATTGTGGTGAAGGAGTCTACGATCATGTTCGATCGATTCCAGGTTCGATTACTATTCGGCTCGGCTATTCTCGGGATAGCCCTAGTAACCGCCAACCCGTCGCGAGCTGACGAGGATAACTTTTTAGAAAACCGGCCGCCGATGGCCCAGATCACTTCCGTTTCCCAATTACGGGACGTATCGCCGAGCGCGTGGGCCTATCAAGCGCTACAACAATTAGTGGAACGTTACGGCTGTATCGTCGGCTATCCCGATCGGACTTTCCGGGGCGATCGGGCCTTGACGCGATGGGAGTTCGCGGCGGGATTGAACGCCTGTCTGAACACGATCGAGCGTTTGCTTCAAGAGAATGTAGCGATCGTCCGCGAGGACATCGACGCGCTGAACCGATTAGCGGAGGAATTCGCCGCCGAACTGGCCGCTTTGGGAGCCAGACTCGATAATCTCGAACAGCGCGCCGCCTTTCTGGAAGACCATCAATTCTCGACAACGACGAAACTAACCGGGGAAGTGATCTTCGCCCTTACCGACGCGTTCCAGGGTTCGACGCGGGGAAGTGTCGCCGTACTTCAGGATCGGGCGCGTCTGGTTTTCGGCTCTAGCTTCACCGGAAAAGACCGTCTAACCGTTCGACTGGCCGCGAGTAACGCGGCCCGATTTCAACTGCCCGGATTCCCGAATAACGCCCAGGGAAACCAAACCTTTAACCTCCCGCCTGGCAACGGGAACGATATCGTCCTTGACTGGCTCTCTTACGAGTTTCGCGTGGGCGATCTGTTCGTTTATCTTCCCGCCCATAGCGGTCGCTGGTGGGATTTCGCCCCGACGCTTAACCCCGTGATCGGCGGCGGGACGAGCGGCCGGAAAGCGCTGAGTATCTTCGCCCAATTCAATCCCATCTATACCCTCGGCGGTGGTGCGGGTGTCGGTCTCAACTACAATATCGGCAAACAGTTCACCTTTAGTACGGGCTATCTGGCGGGAGACGGCTCATCGGGCAATCCCGCCCCCGGAAAAGGTTTATTTAACGGGGAATATAACACGCTGTTCCAATTCACGTGGTCGCCGGGCGCGAACGCGGGGATCGCGCTCACCTACGTCCACGCGTATCAACCGAGCGGCCCTCTCTTCGATTTCGGTACGGGAGGGGCGAAGATCGGTACGGCTCCCGCGAACGCTCCCTTTAGCGGGCCGGTTTCCTCGAACTCCTACGGCGCTTCCGGTTTCTACCAGTTCAATCCCTACGCGATCCTTAACGGCTTCTTCGGTTATACGAACGCCAGAACCACTAGCGGCTCCGGTAGTGCCGATATCTGGTATTACGGGCTAGGACTCGGCCTTCCCGATCTGGGAAAAGAGGGTAATTTGGGCGGTCTCGTGGTGGGCGCGGAACCGTATCGAGGAGATACTAGCCCGAACGATTTCTCGCTCCATCTAGAAGCGTTTTACAAGTACCAGTTGACGAACAATATCTCGATCACGCCGGGGGTAATCTGGATCACCGCTCCCAACCAAGACGCGAGCAATCCCGACGCGATCATCGGGACGGTTAGAACCACCTTCACGTTTTAATCGGCGATCGGGCGGGTAAATTACCGATCGAAACTCTATCCCTACCCGTGACGGGATTTTACTCCGCCCGAGATCGTTCGATCGATAGCGGGATTCTGCCGTTCGGTTTTTCCTGGAGCGATCGCTTCCGGATACTATGGCGGCTTGTCTCCCGCTATTCGTCGCGCGTGGCCGAAGTCGATACAAGATATAAAAAAAATTTTCCGCGAGCCTCACCTTAGAAAAATCTCGATAATTGCAACTCGTTATACCGAGAAGAGACGATGGCTCGATTTAAAATTCACAGAAAATTAACCCGTACATAACGAAAATTTTACTTAACTTCTGTACAGTCAGTTGCAGACCATTATCGGCGTGAAGAAAGGAGACAATTTTGATAACGCTTATCCTAAAAGCCCTCTCGATCGCTCTGGCTCTCCTACTCCTCGGTGACTCGATTTCCACGTTTCTCTACCATGTACCGGAACACGTTTTCGGTAAATTTCACGCCGAGGTACATCACGGGAAAAATCGGAACTTCTTTCACTACGCGGTGCTAACCCGAAATCCTTGGGTTTTACTCGATGGATTTCTCGGCGCTCTCCCCTACTTTATCTTTGTGCCTTGGTTCTGGACGATTTCGCCGGTGGGAACGATTCTCGGCTTAATTCTAGGGGAATTACACGTTATCTGGCGACACGTTTCGATTTTAAACTGGGGAACCCCGGTGCCGATCGCGCGAATTTGCGATCGCCTCTATATTACCACCCCGGAACGTCACTGGTTACACCATCAGAACGCGATGGTCGCCTACGGTGATATTTTCACTTTTTACGATCGTCCCGCGCACGCCTGGCTATCGTGGTTAACCGCGAAGAAAAAAGAACTCAAATCACGCGCTCGCGATCGGGAGAACGCGGGATAATCTCTCTGGAAAGTTGTACTCGATCCTCGTATATCGCGCTACTGGAAAATTCGGGCGATCGAAAAAAATATTGATACACTGTAGCTAGAAGAATTTAAGATAGTCCCGACAACCCTAGAGCGTCGATCTCGATTCTAGGAGCGTTGATTCGATCTCGATCGCTTATCAAAGCGTTGGATGGATTTCCGTAAAATTTTTCTCGACGCGCGCTTCGCTAGGAACAGACTAGCGATTCCTGTTTGATGGAGCGCTATTTTCTCGTGGGGACTGTTGCCTCGATCGCCGACCTTTCTTATTTCAGGATAGATATTGTATGGCCTTACTATCTTCTTTCGAGCTAATCGTACAGCGAATCATTCCGAATACCGTAACCCCGTCCGGAATTCCTAATCCTGTGGCGGTTCAAGCCTACTTCCTGTTACTATCTAACCCTTCTACCGAGATCGCCGAGGTTACGTTAACTTTTATTTCTAACCCAGACACGGACGGGCCGAGTAATTTTAACGGAGGGGGTATCGTACCGGATGGGGATAAAAACTTCGGGCCGGTCACTTCCTTTATCAATCTGGCTAATTTCAGTCCTTTAACTACTTTTAAAATTAAGGACGATTTTACGGCCGTGGCTACCTTTAGCCTTCCCCCGTCGGGTACGGCCTTATTGCTCCTACAACCCGATGTTTCCCCACTACAAAAATTCGATCGAACCACGGAAAACTTTAACTTTGAACTCCGGGGATTTGTCAATATCGACGCGAATCCGGGGGTATCGATCCTCGCGTCCCCTCAAGTTCGGGGAACGTTTTTCGATCTAGGGGAAACCGGGGAATTATTAGCGCCTCCCATCCTACAACCGTCCGCGGTAACTCTAACGGCGGAAGAAGCGGAGCGAAAACTTTCCCTCCGAGCTTACGCTCAACAGGCGTATTCTTTGCCCACGGCGGGTAGTGCATTGTATCAATTTTAAGCGACAAAAACCATCGATAGACAGAACCTCGAAAAAGTCAAACCGGCGCGGGATAGATTCGCGCGAGTCAAATCGAATCTCTACCGGTTTAACAAGTATCGAGGTTTCGGTCTGTAGGGCGATCGCGGGCGATCGCCTTCTAGAGTAAAAAAGACCGATCAATCGGGAATTCTCACACTTCCACGGCGGTAGTCTCTACCCGACCGATTTCCGTCGCCTTGGGAACCTCGATCAATTGTCCCGTTTTCACATCGTAGATAAATCCGTAGATCGGAATTGTTGGCGGCACGAGGGGGTGTTGGCGAATTCGTTTCACATCCACGAACACGCTTTCCGCCAGATCCTGAAAGGTTAACCAATCGACGAATTCCGCTTCCGTCGATCCGGGTCCCCGTCCGGTATCCCGCCAATCTTCGCCATCGAAAATCGCGGTTTCTAAACTGTTGGCCAGCAATTGCCGGATAACGCGATCGGTAAAGAGTTGCATCCCGCAGTCGGTGTGGTGGATGACGAACCACTCGCGGGTTCCCAATAGTTTATAGGAGATCACCAAGGAGCGGATCGCGTCATCGCTCGCGCGTCCCCCCGCGTTGCGGATAACGTGGGCATCTCCTTCCGCCAGCCCCGCGTACTTCGCCGGGTCGAGACGGGCATCCATGCAGGTGAGAATAGCGAAACGACGACCGGGAGGCAGGGGTAAGTCGCCTTTATCCCCGAAATCGGTTACGTATTCTTGATTGGCGGACAGCACTTCCTGTAGAACTTGGCTCATAGTTGAATTTTCCTCGACGATAGGATCGCGATCTAGTAAATACACTAAACCGATAGATAAACTTGATTTTATCGAATCCTATCTTTCTCGGGATGTTCTCTATATACTTTTCGCGCCGGGATAACAGACCTCCCGCGAAAATCAAAAATCTCTCGTCGGGACAGGAGTCAGGAGTCAGGAGAAGAAAGAAGAATTCAAGAGATCGTAAAGGTACAAAAAGTATATTTTCGCTAGATATTCTCGAAATCTTCATTTTTTAGCTAGATTTTGCTTTTGCCAGAGATCTAACGATCGAGACCGGATAGACGATCTCGATCGACGGGGGAGAATCCACGCTATCTTTAGGTCGCTGTACTGACCGAACGGAAAATCCGCGATACTAGCGCGCCGCTATCGAAAAACTCCCGTCGGATCTTCTGCCAGCCCCCGTAATCTTTCACCGTCGCGAGGGAAGAAACCGCGGGATAACGCGGCCCGACATTCGGGTCAACGCTCCGATAACCGATCTTGGCGAATTCCTCCCGCGCTTCCGGACTGTAGAGATAGCGGACGAAAGCTTCCGCCACTTCCCGGGTTTTATGTTCGTCCGCGTTTTTATCGACGACGGCGACGGGATTATCGATCGAAAAATTCACATCGGGGACGCGATAGGAAAGTTTCTGTCCCTTGCTCTCTTTGAGAATCACCTCGTTCTCGTAGGTGAGTAGAACATCTCCCCGACCCTGTTGGAAAAAGTCTAGGGTCGCTTGACGCGCGCTTCTGGGAAGACTCGGGGCGTTTTTATATACCCGCGTCAGGAAATCCAGGGTTTTCGCCTCGTCCGCGCCGGATTGTTTCGCCGCGTTCCACAGGGCGAGGAAATTCCAGCGGCCACCGCCGGAGGTGAAGGGATTCGGGGTGATCACTTGAATCCCGTCCTTGGTGAGATCGTTCCAGGTCGAGATCCCTTTCGGATCGCCGGAGCGGGTAACGATCGCCACCACCGACCTCGTGACGATACTCTCGTCGGGAAATTCTTCCTGCCAGCCCGCGTTAATTAGACCGGCTTCCTCGATTTTCATCACGTCGGGAGCGAGGGAAAGGTGTACCACGTCCGCCTCTTCGCGTCCCTCGACCACCAGAAGCGCCTGCGTCGCCGACGCGCCGTAACTCTGTTTAAAGCCTACCGTCTGTCCGTGTTCTTGGCGCCATTTCTCGACAAATTTCGGAATAATGCGATCGTAAGCCGCTTTTGTCACCGAAAAAGAAACTAAATTCAGTTCCACGTCCGCTTTCGGCGCGGTGGTCGTCTCTTTCGTCGGGGTGGGGCTACACGCCGCGATCGCCAAGCTTATACTCAATCCGATCAGTAGCCAATAAAGGAAACCCGACATCGGTTGAGACCGGGTAAAGTTTCCGAAAAATTTCTTTTGTAACTGTCCGGCCCGTCGCCGAACCCGATCGATAAACGCTCCCGCGCCCTGAACCCGAATTAAGTTACGGTTCAGATTTTTTTCCATAGTTTTTCTCTAGAACTCAGACTTCTCGGAATATTATACTTAATTCCGATCGATTTTAAGTAAATTATGTTAAGAATGGTTAAATCGCGTGATATTTCGAGGAAGAGGCGACGGGCAAAGACGGTTTCGATAGCGGGTGAAAAATAGTACAGATCGAGAGCGCGCGCCGAAAAAATGGCGTATTGTAGCGAACTTGTTTCCGATAAATTCTTTTAAAAATCTATAATTTTCGGGGCGCTACTTAATAAAAATTCACGCGGGCGATCGATCTCGATTTTTCCCGATCGCGCGGGGACGATCGCCCGATCGATGGCCTTTCCCGCTCAATGACGCGTTCCTCTTTCCAAAAATACTGTAAACTGATAGATTAAGTGTAGTTTACGAAATGCCTATGACTCTGTATTTAATAGAAAGCGGTCTGAAAGAGCGCACAACAGAGGAAGTGGGCGAGATCCTAGAACGGATCGCGACATTCGCCCTCAAATCGAACGGGGAACTGATCGAAGCCCAGATCGGCGAGGATCGAGAGCGGCTATTCCTGATCTTGGAAGCGATCGATCGCCCTTCCGTCCAACAGATCTTAGAAATCGGTGGCTTGACCCCGGATCTCGTCAAGGAAGCGCGTCTAGTCGGGCAAGACCTTGCCAGCGTCCGGGAGCGCAAGGATAAAGCCAATTACCTCGTGCAGTGGAACCTACCCGCGGGGTTAACGATGGACGCGTACCTGCAACGCAAGGCGGAAAAAACGCCGCTCTACGCGAAAGTTCCCGAGGTATCGTTCGAGCGTACCTACGTCTGTGAAGACCTCAGTAAATGCCTCTGTTTCTACGACAGTCCCGATGAAGCGGGAGTTAAACGGGCTAGAGAGGCGGTCGGCGCTCCCATCGACAGCTTGACCCCGATTCGCAAGGTTCATTAAGGGGGAGGAACGGTTATGCCGGCGCGAAACTTTGAAATTCGCTCGTTTCTGGAAGAACGGGCCGATCGCCTCAACGACGGTACACCGGGTGTTAGTGTCGGGGATTCCCTCGCGCTACTCGGCCGCTCGGGTTGGTTAGGGTACGGAATCCCTGAAAATCTCGGCGGAAGTGGTGGCTCGCTGTTCGACGCGGTAGAGGCGATCGCCGCGGTTTCGGAATCCTGTTTGACTAGCGGTTTCGTTTTCTGGTGCCAGCGGGTTTTTCTCGAATATCTCGTCGCGAGTGACAATCCGTGGCTACAGGAGAAAGTTCTGCCGCGAGTCCTATCCGGAGAGATCGCCGGCGCGACGGGACTCTCGAACGCGATGAAATACCTTTCCGGGATCGAGGAGTTGCGGTTAGAAGCGGAGATCGATCGAGAAACGGTCACGCTGAACGGTTTCCTACCGTGGGCTTCCAATCTCGACGATTCGGGGGAATTCGTCGTCGCGGTCGCCGCGCGCGCCCCGGACGGGGAATCTCTCGTCGTCGCGGTTCCCTCCGTCGCCAAAGGGTTGAAACGGGGCGAGGACTTACAATTACTCGGACTACAGGCTTCCCGAACCGGCACGATCGAACTCGATCGGGTACAACTCTCCCGTTACTGGATCATCAGTAGAGAGGCCGGGGTTTTTTTACCGAAAGTTCGCCCTCGTTTTCTCCTGCTCCAGTGCGGTCTGGCCCTGGGAATCGCGAGGCGCGCGTTACAAGAAGCGGGCGAAAGTTTACGGGGAGCGGCGAGTCTGTCCGCGGAACGCCACGCGGAAACCCGTCATTTTCTAGACACGTTAGAACATCTCATCGAGGATTTAAGCTGGCCCGAAAACCTCGATACCCGACAAATCCGCGAATTATTCGAGTTGAGAGTGGCGATCACCCGATTGGCGGTGAGGTCGGTCTGGTTGGAAGCGGAAGTCAAGGGAGGGAACGGGTATTTCCGCGATAGCGCGACCGCTCGCCGCACGCGGGAGGTAGCTTTCCTGCCCGTGTTAACCCCTAGCCTCGTTCAACTAGAGCGGGAATTACAGCGTCAGGCTCTCACCGATAAAGTCGTTCCTTTCGATCGAGAGAGACCGAGAGAGCGGGGGAGGGGGGAATGAGATCGATCGAGGTGGCTAACGATTTAGATCCCGCCGTTTTAACCGTTCGCGGACTGGAAAAACGCTACAGCACCCGTCGCCACTCCCTCACCGTCTTCGAGGACATTAACCTACGAGTTCGATCGGGCGAGGTGGTCTGTTTGCTCGGGGCGAGTGGCTGTGGGAAATCGACCCTACTCGCGACGATCGCCGGTTTACAGAGTGCCGATCGCGGCGAGATCGTCTTACACTCGCGACCCTTGAACGGGCCCGATCCCCGGATCTCGATCGTCTTCCAATCGCCCGCCCTCCTGCCGTGGTTAACGGTGTGGCGAAATGTGGCTTTCGGTCTGAAATTACGGCGAATGCCCCCGATCGAGCGCGAGGAACTGCGGGAACGGGTTCACACCGCTCTCTATAGCGTGAAATTGGCGGGATTCGAGCGCGCCTATCCCCACCAACTATCGGGAGGCATGGCGCAGAGGGTCGCGCTCGCCCGCGCCCTCGCCCGCCGTCCGTCGCTTCTTCTCCTCGACGAGCCGTTTAGCGCCCTCGACGCGATCACCCGGTTGGAGATGCAGAAACTCCTCTTGGAGGCGATCGATCTCCACCACAGCACGGTTCTCCTCGTCACCCACGATATCGATGAGGCTTTACTGGTGGGCGATCGAGTTCTCCTGATGGCCCGCCACCCGGTAGGCATCCGTCGGGAATGGACGATCCCGATCCCGAAACCCCGATTCGAGGGATCGCGGGTTCTCGGCGACCTACGAATGGAAATTTTGCAAGAATTAGCCCGCGTGATGACGGGAAACGCCTATGAACCTACACGATAACTGTCTATGTTGCGGTATGAGCCGCCGGGATTTTCTCAAACTGTCGGGACTGTTCACGACTTCCCTGGGCGCGGCGATCGCGGCCGATAGTACGCCCCTACCGGCGATCGCGCGATCGGACGACCAACCGGTGAAAATCGGCTATCTACCGATTACCGACGCGGCTCCCCTGTTGGTAGCCCATTCCCGAAAACTGTACGAGGCGGAGGGGTTGACGACCGAACCCCCGCGGCTTTTCCGATCGTGGGCCCAGATCGTCGAGGCGTTTCTCGCCCGACAGGTGAACGTGATTCACGTTCTCGCGCCCACCTCGATCTGGATTCGCTACGGGCGGAATTTTCCCGCCAAGATCGTCGCGTGGAACCATACCAACGGTTCCGCGCTCACCGTCCTCCCGGATATCGAGAACCCGAAAGAGTTGGGCGGCCGGACGATCGCCGTTCCCTTCTGGTACTCGATCCATAATGTTGTCCTGCAACAACTCCTCTCGCGAAACGGGTTGAAAATCGTCCGGAAACCGAACGACGCGCCGATCGCCAAAAACGAGGTGAATCTCGTCGTTCTCCCGCCCCCGGATATGGTTTCCGCCCTCGCCAACAAGAGTATCGGCGGTTATATCGTCGCCGAACCGTTCAACGCGGCGGCGGAGAATCTGAAAACGGGAAGGATTTTCCGTTTTACCGGGGACGTGTGGAAAAATCACGCCTGTTGTGTCGTGTTCGTTCACGAGGAAGATATTACCCAGCGGAAACAATGGACGCAGAAGGTGGTAAACGCCCTCGTCAAAGCGCAACTCTGGTCGCGGGGCAATCGTTCCGAGGTGGCGCGGATTCTCTCGAAGGATGGCGGTAAATACACGCCCCATCCCCTGCCGGTGTTAGAGCGCGCGCTCACCTACTACGATCGCT
This sequence comes from Pannus brasiliensis CCIBt3594, assembly GCF_036688125.1. NCBI lineage: Bacteria > Bacillati > Cyanobacteriota > Cyanophyceae > Chroococcales > Microcystaceae > Pannus > Pannus brasiliensis. Next base: position 57,677 of record NZ_JBAFSM010000019.1, read on the forward strand.
CCTTCTACGGCAAGGACGGGGCGATCGAGAACCCGGATTGGAAAATCAACCGGATCGATTTCCAGCCCTATCCTTTTCCTTCCTACACCGAACAACTGGTGCGTTTACTCAAAACCACTCAGGTAGAGGGAAATAACGATTTTCTCCAGAAATTGCAACCGCGGCAGGTCGCGCGGGATCTAGTGGACGATTCCTTTGTCCGTAACGCGTTAAAACAAGTCGGCGGCCCGAAAGCCTTCGGTTTACCGAATAATCTCTCCCGCGCCGAGACGATCGAGTTTTAAAGGCAGGAGACAGGAGAATGATAGACCTCTGGCAAAAGTGAGAGTTGAAAGTCAAAATCAAATCGAGGCTTATATTTTCAAGAATATTGGTTAAAAAAGGTTTTATTGCCTTTTTATAAGGTCTTTATTTCTCCTTTCTCGTTCTGACTCCTGACTCCGAACTCCTGACTCCTGACTCCTTAACCACACGACAATTTTTGAATTCCGGGCAGATGTCTAAATGACGCGAAAATACTGGCATACCCCGCGAGAACTCTCGTTCCCTTTACCTCTATGGGGGATCGGCTTCGGATTATCGCTCTGGTGGCTGTTTACAAGCCCGCTATGGCACTCGAACCCGATCGTGAGCGATTTTTCACCCGAACGCGCTTTCGTCGCGCTAGGATACCTTTTCCGTAGCGGTGAGATTATTCCCCATATCCTGACCAGTTGCCGCCGGGTGTTCGTCGGTTTGGGTCTGGCGATCGCTATCGGTGTCCCGTTGGGGATACTGGTGGGGTTATCCCGTCCCCTGGAAAGCGCCTCGTCCGCGCTCTTTCAATTCCTCCGCATGATCTCGCCCCTGTCCTGGATGCCGTTAGCGGTAATGGTTTTGGGGATCGGCGATCTTCCCGTCTATTTCCTACTCACCGTCGCGGCGGTCTGGCCGCTCGTGCTGAATACGGCGGCCGGAGTTACTTCGGTCGATCGAGCGTGGCTGACTCTAGCGCGGAGTCTCTGCGCCACGCGGGGGGAAACGATCTTTCGGGTGATCCTACCGGCGATCGTCTCGCATCTTTTAACCGGCATCCGTCTGGCGATCGGGATTATCTGGATCGTTCTCGTGCCGGCGGAAATGCTCGGGGTCAGCGCGGGCCTGGGCTACTATATCCTCGACACGCGCGATCGCCTCGCCTACTCGGAGTTGATGGCGGTCATCCTGATTATCGGGGCGATCGGTTATCTTCTCGATTCGGGTTTACGTCTCGCTCACCGCACCTGGACGCATCAGGATTAGACCTCCCGCTCCATCAACGATTTCCCGTTACTCGACTTGAGTTTACGATCCGGTTTTTGAACGGCTTTCAATAGTCGATCTCGTCGTTTTTTAAGGTGGTTATTTTATTCCGCGCGCGGGGATTACTCGTGTTATAAACGGTAAAGATAAAGTTCATCAGGAAGGATAACCGGTCTTTCGTAGATTTTGGTACTGTTTTCACAGAGCGATCGTTGAGGAAAATCATGGCATTATAAATTTAGGATCGGTTTCGAGAAAGATACTTTTTATTAAGACGAACATTTTAGTATTTTCTTCGGGTGTTACGCTAAACAATTATATTTTTCCGATCGGAATACTGTAATAAGCTCGTCAATTGTGGCCTACAGAGGACTACCCCCGTGAGTATCGTCGTCGATCGAGTATCCAAACGCTTCGGAAGCTACCAAGCCCTAGACAACATCGCCCTAGAAATTAAACCCAATAGCCTCGTCGCGCTGTTAGGCCCCTCCGGTTCTGGAAAAACGACCCTCCTGAGAGCGATCGCCGGACTCGAACCGCCAGACACCGGACGCATCATTATCAATGCTAGAGACGCGACCGATCTCGACGTTCGGAAACGGAATATCGGCTTCGTCTTCCAACACTACGCCCTTTTTAAACACCTCACCGTCCGTCAGAATATCGCCTTCGGGCTGACGCTCCGTAAAGCCTCGCCCGCGTATATCCGGGAGAAGGTAGATAGTTTACTGAGTTTGATCCAGTTACAGGGATTGGGCGATCGCTATCCCGCGCAACTCTCTGGGGGACAACGGCAGAGAGTCGCTCTCGCCCGCGCTCTAGCCGTAGATCCGGAGGTATTGCTCCTCGATGAACCCTTCGGCGCCCTGGACGCGAAAGTGCGGAAAGAATTGCGTTCGTGGTTGCGACAGTTACACGAGGAAGTCCACGTTACCAGCGTATTCGTCACCCACGACCAAGAGGAAGCGATGGAAGTGGCCGACGAGATCGTGATTTTCAACGAGGGAAAAATCGAACAGGTGGGAACTCCGGCACAGATCTACGATCATCCCGCCACCCCGTTCGTGATGGGTTTTATCGGGCGGGTGAACGTCCTTCCCCCCACCGCCGCGCTATTCGAGAACACCGAGGAGATCGTGGGCGGGGAAAAGGTCTTTATTCGTCCCCACGACCTAGAGATATTGCCCTTCACCGCCGATGCCGCCGTTCCCGCCACGATCGCGCGGATCGTCCATCTCGGTTGGGCGATCGATGTGGAATTATCTCTACCGGATCGATCGCTCGTTATCGCCCATCTCAACCGCGAACAACTGGCGAATCTGGATATCGAGGTGGGGAATCAGGTGTACGTCCGTCCCCGTGGCGCCCGCGTTTTCGCCGGGCGTTCAAACTAACCCCGATTCTGTCCGGTCCCCTACCCCGGTAGGGACGAGGAGATCTCACCCTACCGGTACGCCTAACGATTCAACGGTTTCAGCGCGTTCTGAAAAACGTAATCGCCCACCTGTCTACCCAGCGCGGCGCCTTGTTCGCTGGCCGAACGCGTGTGAACTCCCGCCCAAATCCGCGACCCGATCAGTTCGTTCGTGATCCCGGAGAAACTGGTATAGGTGCGCGTCACCCCGACATTGGCGGGAAAGATGATATTTACCTTAACCGTATCGGTTCCGAAAAAGTCCTTCAGTATTCGTTCCCCCGATCCGGCCGTCACCGTATGACCGGAAATATAATCCGGGTGGGCGGGAGTGACGACCAACGATTCCCAGTTCGGATCGGCGGTTATCTTCGGATTTCCGAGTTGAGCGGCCGAGGGAATCGCGACAACGGGCCGCCAGAGCTTGTATTTATACTTCACCTCGTATCCCGCGATATACGCGTCGAGTCCCGCGATATTGAGCAGGGCGAAGAGTCGCGCGTTTTCGAGTAAATTCAATCCCTTCGCGGTAGAAGCCGCCTGAGCCGCCGTATTCCAGAGAACCACCGGGGAAACGGGGGAAAAAATCGCCGCCGCGGTCTGTTCCGAAGTACGTTCCCGACTTGTCCTGCCGCCCAGCCGCTTAACCTCATCTAGTTCTTTCGCGTAAGCGTCACTATTGAGGGGCAGGGGCGCGGGAATTTTGAACTGATCCGCGCTTTTAATCACGAAGGGTTTGACCGTACTCCAGTGGGGCAGGAGCGCGGGAGCGAATAACGGCGGGGTCGGTTGCCAGATGCCGACTTGTTTCTCGGCTTTATACTCGCTTTTCTGGTTCGCCCCGTCTTCATTACGGATCGCGATCAGTTTCTCGGCGACACTTTGACCGAGTTTAATCCCCTCCTCTCTGGCCAGGCCTTCGGGAATCTTGGCGAGGGAAGCCGTCCACGCGGTCTCGATCAGACCTTTCTGCGCCGGATATAGAGCGAGTAACGAGTAATAACCCGCGGCGGCCGCGGCGGCGGAAGGATCGGCCCCAGCGGGCGCTTTTTCCTCGAACGCGTAGGGGGTGTAGCGTCGATCGATCGCGTTAACCGCGTCGAAGATAGCCGTGTGAACGATAGCGAGAGAGCGATACTGTTGCGGGGGGGGAGCCGATGCGGCCAGAACTACCGCCTGTGCCGTTTTATTCCAATCTAATACCGCGTCGGACGGAGTTTTCTGGTTCGTGCTGGTGGCTTGAGCGACAGAAATGGGAGTTTCGGGAACGGTCAACGCTTGCAGGGGAAGGGGACGGGTAAACGTGTGGAATCCCTCGATCGCCAGGAAACCGGCAACGACGGCGACGATCCCGAATCGTTTCCCTAGAGAGCGGAGGATTTTAGAAATATTTCGCATACTACAGTTAACCTATCGAAAAAACGTAGTTTAACTGTAAAGGAACCCGTCCGCGATGTCAAAAACCCCGGTATCCGATCGAACCCTGTAGACGAGACATCTCGCGCGATCGCTTCGGGAAAGCCTAAAAGCCCGAACGAATCGGGAACCTAGCTTATTTCGAGAAAAATTTTTCATTTCTACCCTCTAACTCCTCTCCGGCGGGAAATTCTTCTTTCCGCGTCGGTCTCGTTAACTGGCGCTCACCTGGCGATCGCGCGGGAAATCGGTGTCGGCGACGATCTCGCCGAAAGGACTGAGAACGTGATGTCGCGGGGGTTGTACCCCGTTTTCTAGCGGTAAACGGGGAAACAGCAGTTCGGCGGTCCGATAGGCTTCCTCCAGATGGGGATAACCGGAGAGAATAAACGTCTCGATGCCGAGGTCGCGGTACTCTAAAATCCGTCGCGCCACGGTATCCGCGTCACCGACCAGGGCGGTTCCGGCCCCCCCGCGCACCAAACCCACCCCCGCCCACAGATTCGGGCTAATTTCCAACGCCGCGCGACTACCGTTGTGTAATTGACTCATGCGCCGTTGTCCTTCCGAGTCCATACGCGCGTAGGCTTTTTGGGCGATAGCGATCGCGTCGTCATCCACGTAACGGATCAGTTGTTCCGCCGCCTCCCACGCCTCGCCGGCCGTTTCCCGGACGATAACGTGTAAGCGGATGCCGAAACGGAGAGTCCGACCGCGGGCCTCGGCTAACCGGCGCACGTCGGCGATTTTGGCCGCGACCGCGGCCGGAGGTTCCCCCCAGGTGAGATAGACATCGACGTGTTTCGCGGCGATCTCGTGGGCGATCGGCGAGGAACCACCGAACCAGAGGGGGGGATAGGGAGTTTGTACGGGGGGAAACAGCACTTTTCCGCCTTGAATCTGTAAATAGTCGCCTTGGAAGTCTGTACTGGGTTCGCTTAATAGTTGTCGCCACACGGTGAGAAACTCATCGGTCAGACGGTAGCGATCGTCGTGGTTCAGATGCACGCCATCCCCCGCTAACTCGATCGGATCGCCCCCGGTCACGACGTTAATCAGCAATCGTCCCTCGGAAAGGCGATCGAATGTGGCCGCCATTCTCGCCGCGACTCCAGGAGAGACCAACCCCGGCCGCACCGCCACCAGAAAACGCATCCGCCGCGTGTGACCCACCAGGGAGGAAGCCACGATCCACGCGTCCTCGCAGGAGCGCCCGGTCGGTAATAACGCCCCGGTATAGCCTAAATCGTCAACCGCTTGGGCTATCTGCCGCAAATAGGGGAATGTAACGCTCCTCCCGCCGGTTGCCGTCGCCAGATAACGTCCGTCGCCGTGGGTCGGGATAAACCAGAGTAGTTGCATGGTGGATGTCCTTGCTATAGGATAGTAATACGGTAAGTCTATCAAAATACCGCACATTAAAGCGGTATCGAAAAAAACGGAAACAAGCGATCGGTCAGCCTTTACCGAGCGTTTCCGTATCGTGAATTAGGAGTTAGCATTGGTGTTCTCAAGGAAAAAAAACTCGATTCTCTGGAAATTAGGGATATTTCTGCTGGGTTTTGTCGTGAGCGCGGGATTATCTCTCTACCCGCGCGCGGAAAAAACGATCGCCCATCCCACCGTTATCGATAGTCAGACCGCCATCCGGGCGGAGGTCGCGGCCGCTGATACTCGGGCGATCGACGCGAAAATCGCGCCCTTTACTCTCGCTCAGGGACAACCGGTCGATACGAAAGAGATCCGGATCGGCTATCAAAAGTACGGAACTCTTAACCTGTTAAAAGCGAAAAATAGTTTAGAGGAACGGTTGAAGCCGAAAGGGATTTCCGTCAAATGGATTCTCTTTCCCGCCGGGCCGCAGTTATTGGAGGCGTTAAACGCGGGGAGTGTCGATTTCGGCAGTACGGGCGAGGCACCACCGATTTTCGCCCAGGCCGCGGGCGCGCCGTTAGTTTACGTCGGTCACGAACCGCCCAACCCGAAAGGCGAGGGAATTCTCGTCAAACAAGATTCGCCGATTAAAACGGTCGCCGATCTCAAGGGCAAAAAAATCGCCCTCAATAAAGGCTCTAACGTGCATTACTTTCTCATCAAGGCTTTGGAGTCGGCGAACCTCAAATATAGCGATGTGAAACCGGTTTTCCTGCCTCCAGGTGACGCGCGGCCGGCTTTCGAGCAGGGGAGTGTCGATGCTTGGGCGATCTGGGACCCTTTCTATACCAAGGCGAAACGGGATCTGAACGCTCGGATCGTTCGGGACGGTACGGGATTGGTGGCGAATCGGGAGTTTTATCTTGCGGCGAAACCCTTCGCGCAACAATACCCCGATCGAGTGAAAGCCATTCTAGACGAACTGAATAAAGTAGATGGTTGGGCGAAAGCGAACCCGAAAGCGGTCGCGGAATTGCTCTCGCCACAATTGGGAATCGATGTCCCCACCCTCGAAGAAATTACCCGTCGTCGTCCCTACGGTGTCCAGCGACCGCTTAAACCGGACGTGATCGCCTACCAGCAGAATGTAGCGGATATTTTCCAAGAGTTGGGGTTAATTCCCAAGCCGATCCGGGTGAAAGACGCGGTGATTCAGTTGAAATAGAGGGAAGTAATTATGAGTTCTGGTATCGTTCAAAGTTCTCGATCGCGCGCTTTTTTTCGGAATCCTCTGATCCAACAGATACTACCCTGGATCGTTCCCGTCACGCTGATTATTCTCTGGCAGATTCTCGCCTCGATCGGTTGGATCTCGACCCGGATTTTACCCGCTCCCGTGGATGTGGTGAAATCGGCTTTCCGTCTCGCGGGAACGGGAGAATTATTCATCCATCTCGGGGCGAGCGCGAAACGGGCGATTTCTGGGTTTATCGTGGGCGGCAGTATCGCTTTTTTCTTGGGATTATTGAATGGCGTTTCTCGGATCGCGGAACTGTTGTTCGATACCTCTCTACAAATGCTGAGAAATATTCCGATCCTCGCGATGATTCCCCTCGTGATTTTATGGTTCGGGGTCGGCGAGGAAGGGAAATTATTTCTCGTATCTCTCAGCGTGTTTTTTCCCATTTACATCAACACCTTTTACGGCATCCGTAACATCGACCCCGCGTTACTAGAGATGGGCAAGGTGTACGGATTAAATACTCGGGAAATGTTTCAAAAAATCATTATCCCCGGCGCTTTACCCTCGATTCTCGTGGGAGTGCGTTTTTCTTTGGGTTTGATGTGGCTAACCTTAATTGTCGTGGAAACCTTCGCCACGGATGCGGGGATCGGTTATATGGCGATGAACGCGCGGGAATTTTTACAGACCGACGTGGTGGTTCTGGCGATCGCTCTCTACGCGCTACTCGGAAAACTCGCGGACTCTCTGGCGAGATTTCTCGAAAAAATTTGGTTGAAATGGAACCCCGCTTATCGGTAAATCGTTCGGAGAAAAAAGAATGACAGGAACGCGTTTAGACATTATCGATCTGTGTAAAACATTCTCGGTAAATCCCGTTCTCGACGAGATTAATTTAACTGTGAATCCAGGGAAATTCGTGGCGATCGTCGGTCGGAGCGGGTGCGGGAAAAGTACGCTTTTACGGTTGATAGCGGGGTTAGAAACGCCGACGCGGGGGGGGATTTTACTCGACGGGGAACCGGTGAGAGGATTGAACCCGCAAACTCGAATTATGTTTCAAGAAGCCCGTTTATTACTCTGGCAATCGGTATTACAGAACGTGGAATTAAAAAAGGATCGGAAAGATCGTTCCCGATGGGCTTTGGAACAGGTGGGGTTAAGTGATAAAGCTTATGAATTTCCCCTCGCGCTCTCCGGGGGACAGAAACAACGGGTAGCGCTCGCGAGGGCTTTAGTGAGTCAACCGCGTCTTTTATTATTAGATGAACCGCTCGGCGCGTTAGACGCACTAACTCGAATCGAGATGCAGGAATTGATCGAAAAGATCTGGCAAGAGGAAGGATTCACGACCGTATTGATTACCCACGATGTGGAAGAAGCGGTGACGCTGGCCGATCGAGTTTTATTACTCGAACAGGGTCGTTTTACCCTCGATCTGTCGATCGATCTACCCCGTCCCCGTCGTCGGGGAAGCGCGAGTTTCGCCCTTTTAGTGGAACAGATTCTCGATCGGGTATTGAATCGACCTTCGGAAGCGAGAGAGCGAGCGAATCTACACGGTTAGCGATCGCTGGAATTCCTCGCCCTTTCTTTCCATTGCAGATAGGCTTCGATCGAGGAAAAATGTTGCACGATATCGTCGAGGCCCTTCGGTCGTCCCGATAGATAACCGTTTAGGTATAAGGAATCTTTCGTTCGCGGGAGTTTTCCCCGATCTCGATCGGCCCGCCCCTCTTGATAACGATTTTCTTGAAAATGATGGAATATAAAGTCGAACATAGGATGAATTCGGTGAAGGGGATACATTCTCCTACCTCCACTGTAGAATTCTCTTTCGATAAAAACAAATACTCTTAGTTTTTTATTCGATAAATTAAAATAATCATTGTCGATCGCTTTGGATAGCGCTCCCGTTCGCGAGATAGCGGGAGGTCTAAAAAGTCGGGGCGGGTAAACGCGACCCGCGCCCGATAACGGAATTAAGCGGCCGATCGTATTCCCGCTTTGACGGTCGAGAGTAGATCTTCCAAGGCCCGATCGCTTCCCTGTAGACTCTGCTTCACCGCGGCGATCCCTCGATCGATCCGAGCTTTTAATAAGGGCGAAGCTCCTTCTTTAGCGCGTTCGGTATCGTCCGCGAGGCGATCGATCGACTGCGCCGCGTTATCAAGGGTTTGCCGAAAAGCTTGTAGGTTTCGCGAGAGATCACCACCCCCGAGACCGTAGAGTTTTTTGCCATATTTAGTCACTTTTTCGGCTAGGTCGTCGAGCTTGTCGGCCGCGTGTTCGAGATCGTCCTGCCGCTCCCCGATAATCTTCTCGTCGGGAACGGGGCTGGCTAATTGCGTCGATACATCATCAATAGCCGAGTTAGCTTCCGAGACCAATCTCTCGTAGTAAAGCCGAGCGTCTTCGAGGATTTTCGGCAGGACGATCGGCGTTTCCGGGACGGCCGACTCCGCGCTCGATGCCGGCGGGAGAGCTTGGTTAGGAACTACCTCCGGGGTCGGGGGCGCGTCGATCGCCGGTATCGCGCTCGCCCCTTCCTGGAAAGATAGGAAAAAGGCGAAAGCGAACAGGGAAATGATGAGAGGGAAAATTCGTTTACCGAGACTTGTAAAGCTCTTTTTTCGGAAATTCATAGCGTTCACCTTTTCAAAAAAACGGAAAACCGTAAGAAAATATCTTGTTTAGTTTATCGGATTTTAGTAGAATAACGGGGTGTCTTTAATAACATTTAATAGTAAAGTTTATTGAAGTTAATCGATGGTATATAGCCGTAAGCGATTGACGCAAGATACTGGATTTAGAATATTCTTACCCTCGAAAGGTAGTGCTATAGGCTAAAAATCATACAATAGCAATTGTAGAAAATTCACGGTAGTTCTGGATATTCGAGGTGAAATCGTTCGGATCGATCGCTAACAATTTAATAATGTGTTTGCCGTTATACACACTACAATTCCCGCGTGAATCCCGAATTTTCGATCGGGTTAGCCTGACTCCCGCCTCCTGAATTCCTGACAACCCGAAAAATTCTCTTGTCCCGAACTAGGGTTAATACGTCCAATTCTGTTTGGTTTGTAGAGTATAGGTTCCGTCGCGCACGTTGACTCGTTTGGGAATCAGTTTTAAATCGCGGAAGAGATTGGCCTGATGTTGTAGCGCGGTGAGAGAGCGATCGTCGATCGGTACGATCGCCCGTTCCGAGGCGCGTTGTTCGAGATTCGCCACGATCGCCGGATCGAGTTCGTGATGCTCCGCCATGCGTCGGGCTGCGTCTAATTCCTGTTGTTTCGCCCACGCGCCCGCCTCGTTCACCTCTTCTAAAATCACCTTCAGGACATCGGGATAGTCGCGCACCAATTCGGGAACCGCGTAATAATAGGTCGGCACCTCCAGGGACGCGTTCTCGCCGAAAATACTCTCCAGATCGGCGATCGATCTTCCCCCCGGATAGGTGCGGGTTTCGGTCGGCGAGTAGGGAACCCACACCACCCACGCGTCGATCTCCCCCCTACGGAAGAGAACTAACGCCTCCGGTTGTGTAGCGTACACCGGCTCGATGTCGCTCAACTCCAGCCCCACTTTCATCAACGCTCGGATGAGGACGTAATGCGCGCTCGAACCCCGATCGAACGCGATTTTTTTCCCCTTGAGATCGGCGAGTGTCCGGATCGGCGAATCCTCCGGCACGAGAATGGCCTGACCCTTGGGAGCGGTGTATTTTTCCTTGGCCACCCGGACGAAAACGTGTTCCGCCGCTTGCGAGAAAACGCTCGCCGTACCGCCGCCACCGCAGAAGTCGATCGTCCCGTTACTTAACGCCTCGATCAGCGAGGAAGCGGCGAGAAAATTCGTCCACGTCACCGTCACCCCGAAAGGTTTCAACCTTGCTTCGAGAAAACCCCGCTCGCGGAGAACTTCGAGATTGGTCATCCCCTCGGGATAGCCGATTTTGAGCGTTCCTAGCCGTCGGGCTTGTTTGGCGAGGGGAGTCGTGTCGTTCGGAGTCGATCGCTTGAACCAGCGATCGAGCGCGATACAGAAGAGGATACCGGCGATAAATAGCCCCACGGTTTCCAAGAGTCGGGGCGTGGTGTTGCGGGGGAATTTAAACCCATCGACGAGGGAGAGAAACGGGTTATCCGAGCGCGACTGACCGACGGCGATCGTATCCGCGAACGCACCGGAAAAGACGACCGCGACGAAGGCGATAACGAAAAGAATCGCGAGACGATAGCCTCGCCACGCTCGGAATAGACGATCGATCGAACGGCGGATCATAGGGAAAGGAGTCAGGAGACAGAAGTCAGGAGTCAGGAGTCAGGAGGAGAAAGGAGAATTCAAGAGATCGGGAAAGTACAAAAAGTGTATTTTTCGCTATAAATTCTTGAAATCTTCATTTTTTTAGTTGAATTTGACTTTCGATCCTCACGGTTGCCGGAGGTCGATCGTAAAACCCCGGCTCCCTTCGAGAGAGAGCCCGCGATTCTGCCTTCATCCTATAAAAATCGATGGTACTTGGATTGTGTAACGAGGCACATTTACGGATGTATTGAAAATGTTATAGTTTTCAAAGTAAATTGCGGCCGAATTTGATCGGATTTCGGTCATCGCGTGGCGATCGGGCCGAGGGATGTCGGATGAGTTGGTTGATCGAAACCGTCAAGATCGGGGTGGCGACCGGGATCGCGACCACCTTCGATGACAATATTTATCTAACTGGTTTCTTTAGCGAGGTAAACCGTACTTTTCGCCCGATACACGTTGTCGTCGGCGAACTGGTCGGGTTTACGACCCTAGTATCGATTAGTTTGGTGGGTTTTATTTTGGGTTTAGTGATCCCGCCGATCTATATCGGCCTGCTCGGGATTCTGCCGATCCTCATCGGTATCCGGAATTTATTCACCCTCGATCGAGATGACGAGCGAGAGAAAGAAGACAGAAAGGTAAACTTAAAAAGAAACGCCAGATACCACGGGTTCGCCTCTCGAAAACTCTCGATCGCCGAGGTACTTCGCGATCGACAAACCTACAGCGTTTCCGCGGTCACGATATCCAACGGCGGTAACAATCTGGGAATCTACATTCCCCTTTTCGCGAACAGTAATCTCGCCCAACTCGCGATCATTATCCCGATCTGTTATTTAACCGTTTGTACGTGGCTGTTTCTCTCCTATCACCTGACCCGTCAACCGGGGATCGCCGTTATTCTCAGTCGTTACGCGAGTAAGCTTTTCCCCTTCGTGCTGATGTGGTTAGGTTTACGGATTATTCTCGATAACGAATCCTATCGCTTGTTGATACCCGGTTTGTAGGAAGAGTCGGGGGAAGGCAGGAGGCAGGAGGCAGGAGGGGGACATTAGATGTAGGAAATTTATACATCGGGAAAAGGGTGCCGCGAGTATTTGAAAAAGGTTATCGTTCTACTTTTGCCCTCCTAGAATTTCTAACTTACTCTCGTTGACCCAACGGGTAACGAATTCGCCGTTTTTTTGGCGGACTTTAATCTGTATCTGTTTCCCGCCTAATTTCACCACTTCGGCGGGGACTTTTCGGACTTCCCCGGAATTCGATCGGGGCTGATAATTCCACACCACGCGCTGACCGATCGACAGAGGAGGAGAATCGGGATTCGCGAACGAGCCATCGGCGAAAACCGGGGAGGAGAGCGCGAGAAAGAGCGTGAGCATCGTTGCTAGTAGAATAGATTTCATCTTCGATTTCCCCCGCGTTCGGCTTACTCCATTTACACGATAACGCGTTTGGAAAATCCCCAGGTCAGGATCGTCACGACCATCGTTAAAACCATCCATTCCGGCGGTAGAAAGGCGGGGTTACAGGCTTTTAAAAGTAACCGTCCCCCCACTCCTAAAACGGTTAAATAGGCCGCGTCTTGGAGATAGACAAACTCGGTTAACCAGCGCAGGAATAAACCGGTGAGAAATCGCAGGGCCAGTACACCCAGAATCCCCCCGGTCAAAAGAATCCAGAGTCGATCGGATAGGGCGATCGCCGTGGTGACGCTATCGAGTGAGAAAGCTAGATCGGTAAAGGCGATTAACGCGACCACGCGACCGAAAGAATCGATCCCGATCGAGTCCAATTCGTTTTCTTCGCTTTCTCCGTCGGTGAGTTTATTCCAGAAATGTTTACCCGATAACCAGAGAAGATAGAGCGCTCCGATCGCTTCCACCTGCCAGAAATGTACCGTCCAACTCGCGGTTACTAACATCGCGATCCGCAACGCGAACGCGCCCGCCAATCCCCAATTTAAAGCGTCGCGTTGTTGGCGCGGATCTCGGAGTTGCCGTACCAACGTGGCGAGAGCGACGGCATTATCGGCCGAGAGAATCGTTTCTAACACCACTAACGCGGAAATCGTGCCTAACGTTTCTATAGAGAAGATATCGGGGAATTCGGATAGCATCACTCGGTTTTCACTCCTAATTCAAGGTCCGGCCGGTCACTCTTCCGGCGAGTTGTTCCGGGTACAAGTTCATCTTAGGGAAAGCTTATCCATAAAATCAAATATTCTTTTTTGTTAAACCGATAAATAAAAGTAATTGTCACTCGCCGAGTCGCCGAGAGTTACGATAAATATAATTTATGATTTTGAAAATAAAGAATATTTGTTTTTATCCAAGAACCTTTCTAGAGTGAGAACATACGGCGCCGTTCAACCGAGCGCGGAAGTACGAATCTCTCACGAGGAACCTAATCCATGAAACAACTTTTCACCATCGGTCGCCTAGTTATCGGCGCGCTCTGTGTCGCCCTGATCGTCGGTTTTTCCCTTCTAACACCGGCCGCGAGAGCGGCTAGACTAGATGCGGCTTCTACCGCTCCCGTCACCGCGCCGGTCGTGAATCCCGTCGCGAGCGTGAAGGATAATCTCGGTAGATTACGCGACACCAATGCCTGTGTCGGTTGCGATCTCAGCGGGGTAAACTTAAAAGATTTTAACCTGCGATCGGCCAATCTAGAAGGCGCGAACCTCAGCGAAGCCGATCTCGAAAGAACGAATTTACAGGGCGCGAACCTGAAAGGCGCGAATTTAGCCGGGGCCGATCTCGGGAAAACGATCCTCGCGGGAGCCGATCTGAGCGGCGCGAACCTCTTCGACGCGGATCTCGAAAAATCGAATTTACAAGGCGCGAACCTAACCAACGCCGATCTACAAAAAGCCGATTTACAGAAAGTGAATCTTACTAACGCGAAACTAGACGGCGTGAATCTCCGCGGCGCGGACGGGGAAGACGCGATCGGTGTCGATCCGACTCTTTTCTAGATTTTTTTCGGAATTTACATTTCAGACTTTAGACTCCCGTGGGTACGGGAGTTTTTTCGCGAGAGAGCCGATTTCCCCAACCGGGAGATCGGTTTTTTTCGGAAAAGTTAAAAATACCTTAAGCCGGACGGGATGGCCCGCGACATTCTCTAGGATAGACAATAATCTACGGTATGTCGATCGGCATACCGATAAATATAGGAACCTCGATGAATCTATCGCTACCTTCCATCCGATCGCTTTTCCGTCGCGTCCGATCGCTCGACCGGCGGAATTTCCTGTCCCTGCTATTGGCGGGTCTGCTGGGAAGTCTCGCCCTCGCTTCCTGCGCGGGAGGGGGAAATGCCTCGGGGCCGGAAGTGAAATTGAATCTCGTTTCCTTTTCGGTCACGAAAGCGGCGCACGATGAAATAATCCCGAAATTTGTCGAGAAATGGCAGAAAGAACATAACCAGAAAGTGGTTTTCGATCGCAGTTACGGGGGATCGCTGGCACAGGCCGATGACGTGATCGCCGGGAAACAGCCGGCGGACGTGGTACATCTGGCCCTACCACTGGACGTGACGCGGATCGCTGACGCGGGTTTAATCCAACCGGGTTGGGAGGATCGGTCCCCGAGACGGGGGGTGGTGAGTCAATCGGTAGCGGCGATCGTCACCCGTGACGGCAACCCGAAAAAGATTCAATCTTGGGCGGATCTGGCGCGAGAGGACGTGAAAGTGCTGGCCGCCGACCCGAAAACTTCCGGGATCGGGGTCTGGCAGTTGTTAGCTCTTTGGGGTTCGGTGACACAAACGGGAGGTGAACCGGCACAGGCGATCGATTTCGTCCAGAAAGTCTATCAGAAAACCCCCACCCTGGCTCGGGACGCGCGCGAGGCGAGCGATCGCTTTTTCCAAGAGGGAGAGGGCGATTTATTAGTTACCTACGAGAACGAGGTAATTCTCGCGAGGAGAAATCGACCGGAAATCAGTTATTTTATTCCCCCATTAAATATTTCGATCGATAATCCCGTCGCGGTGGTGGATAAAAATGTCGATAAACGCGGAACGAGGGAAGTCGCGGAAGCCTTTGTCGATTTTCTCTATTCCGATTTAGCGCAGAGAGAATTTGCGAAATTGGGGTATCGATCGGTCAATCCCTTCGTGGCCCGAGATGAGGGATTACAATTCCCGCCGACTCCAACCCTATTTAACGCGCAGGATCTCGGCGGCTGGCCACTAATTCAACAAAAATTTCTCACGGGAGGCGGTATTTTCGAGAAGATTAAAGCGGGTTAGGAACTTAAGTTTTTTCTGCATTATAACACTTTTTGTCATGAAAATTAATTCCATTTTTTTGCTAATTCCTCTTCTTCTTTCGAGTAATATCATCGCGGGTTGCGGTCAATCGGCCGAATCCGCGGAGAAAGAACAGCAGGTATCGATCGACGGTGGCGCGGTGGGTTACGCCCTCTCGCTCGCGGTGGCCGAGGAATATCAAAAACTACATCCCGACGCGCGGGTAAGCGTCGCGGCGAGTGGAACCGGGGGCGGTTTTAGTAAGTTCTGCGCGGGGAATCTCGACATCGCGGGAGCGTCGCGGGTGATCCGAAAAGAAGAGATCGAGAAATGTAAGGAAAACGGGGTAGAATTTCTCGAATTACCGATGGCGATCGACGGTCTAGCGGTGATCGTCAATAAAGACAATAACTTCGCCAAATGTCTGACGATTAAAGAACTCGATAAAATGTGGAACGCGAAAGCGGAGGGTAAGATCACCAGTTGGAAACAGATTAACCCGAAATTTCCCGACGAGAGATTATTATTATTCGCCCCGCCTTCCGATACAGGAACTTTCGATTACTTCACCCAAGCGATCACGGGAAAACGGAAGAATAGCCGTACTGATTTTACCCCTAACCGGAATCAAAACGCTCTCGTACAAGGTGTGATCGGCAATAAATCCGCGCTCGCCTATTTAGGGATCGCTTTTTATATGCAGAACCAAGATCGATTGAACTTGGTGGCGATCGAAAATGCTGAAGGTAAGTGTGTTAAACCCGTTCCCCTCGATAACGTTCTCCGAAATATTTATAATCCCCTTTCCCGTCCTCTATTTATCTATGTCAACAAAAACAATCTCAAAACGAATCCGTCTCTCGATCGATTCGTTCGGTTCTATCTAGAAAATTCTTGGAAATGGGTCGATGGTGTGGGTTATGTCGCCCTACCGGATGAAGCCTACGTCAAAACCCTACAGAAATTCGATCGACGGGAAACGGGCTCGAAATTCGGCAAAGCGAAACCCGGCGAACCGATCACGAACTTTATTTAAGGAGGAACCCCGAACCGATGACCCTTAGCCCTAGTTCTTTCGATGATTCTTTGTTCGCGGGAGATAATTCCCTCCTCAAGCGATCGTCCGACGATATTCAAGAAAAGATTATCGCGTCGATTCTTTTCGCCTGCGCCTTCGTTTCCGTGGCGACCACGATCGGGATCGTGGCGATTATTTTTACCGAGACGTGGGGATTTTTTCAAGAGGTATCTTTCGCCCAATTTTTCCTCGATACCCGTTGGACTCCCCTTTTCGCGACCCCCCATTTCGGTATCTGGCCGCTGATTAACGGGACATTTCTGACGACAGCGATCGCTATGATCGTCGCGGTTCCCCTCGGTTTATCCTCCGCGATCTACCTCGCCGAGTACGCCAAACCGAACGTGGCGGCGATTTTACGCCCCGCGGTGGAATTACTCGCCGGAATTCCGACGGTGGTGTACGGTTACTTCGCGTTACTGTTTATCACGCCTGTTTTACGGAATCTTTTCCCCGTGGAGATTTTTAACGCCCTCAGTGCCGGGTTAATGATGGGCATCATGATCACCCCCACGGTGGGATCGATCAGTTTGGACGCGATTCGAGCGGTTCCCCGTTCCCTCCGCGAGGGTTCCTACGCGCTGGGAATTACCAAACTGGAAACGATTTTTAAAGTGGTTCTACCCGCCGCGCTGTCCGGGATCATGGCCTCGATCATTCTCGGAATGTCGCGCGCGGTGGGGGAAACGATGACGGTGTTGATCGCCGCCGGATCGCAACCGCGGTTAACCCTTAATCCCTTCGAGTCGATCGCCACTCTCACCGCTTTTATGGCGGAGATTTCCGGGGGAGACGCGCCCCGCGGCAGTCTTAGTTTTAAAACCCTTTACGCGGTCGGCGCGGTACTTTTCGTCCTCACACTGGCGCTGAATCTGGCGAGTTATTGGATCTCCCACCGCTTTAAAGAAAAATACGATTAATTTTCTCAATTTTCTATGGTTACATCCTCTGTCAAAACCGATACCGTTGAATTTACCGACCATCTCGAACGTCGCGAGGCGATCGGTAAATTCTTCGAGTATCTTTTCCTCTTCGGTTTACTAATCGGTTTGTTCGTCCTCGCGCTGTTGGTATTGAATATCTTTCACGACGGTCTCGGACGGCTATTAACCCCCGGATTCCTCACCGAAACACCGTCCCGTTTCCCGGAAAGAGGGGGTATCCGGCCCGCGCTGGTCGGTAGTTTCTATCTAGGAATTATCGTGCTGTTCGTCGCGGTTCCGATCGGGGTGGGGGCGGCTTTGTATCTGGAGGAATACGCCCCGAAAACCTGGTGGACGGCACTGATCGAGGTCAATATCGGCAATCTGGCCGGGGTTCCCTCGATCGTCTACGGTTTGTTAGGATTAGCGGTTTTTAACTATCTGTTGAATTTCGGACCGACGCTCATTTCCGGCGCGTTAACCCTCGCGCTTCTCTCGTTACCGGTCATTATCGTCACGGCGCGGGAGGCGATCCGCGCGGTTCCCGATTCTCTACGACAGGCTTCCTACGGTTTAGGAAGTACCAAATGGCAGACGATCCGACACCATGTTTTACCCTACGCGATCCCGGGGATTTTCACGGGGGTAATTATTTCGGTTTCTCGGGCGATCGGTGATGCCGCTTCTTTAATGGTTATCGGGGCGGTTAGTTTTCTCACTTTCGATCCCGGTTTATTCCAGCGATTCATGGCGTTACCGATTCAAATTTTTAGCTACATCACCCGTCCGGAACCCGGATTCGCCAACGCGGCCGCGGCGGCGATTATCGTGCTGATCCTCTTAATTCTCGCCCTCAACGCCATCGCGATCTATCTACGTCAACGCTATTCAATATCGAATTGAGAAGGCAGAAGTCAGGAGGCTTTTAGCTATCAGCTTTCATCTATCAGCTTTTAAAAAGCGAGTTTTTAAGTCTTGGCTACTATCTAAAGA
This sequence comes from Pannus brasiliensis CCIBt3594, assembly GCF_036688125.1. Lineage (NCBI taxonomy): Bacteria > Bacillati > Cyanobacteriota > Cyanophyceae > Chroococcales > Microcystaceae > Pannus > Pannus brasiliensis. Next base: position 75,976 of record NZ_JBAFSM010000019.1, read on the forward strand.
GAGATCTCGCTGACCGCTGACCGCTGAAAGCTTTTTCCCCATCTCCCCACTCAAAAAACATCGCTTTTCATCATACTTAGGAGATCTTTCGGCATGACCACCCACCTTAACCAGGATCACAGTGTTTTCGACGCGGAAGGGATTAGGGTTTTTTATAACGGTTTTCTCGCCCTCGTGGACGTTCATATTAGAATTCCGTCCCGAAAAATTATCGCGTTTATCGGCCCTTCCGGTTGCGGGAAAAGTACCCTTTTGCGTTGCTTTAACCGGATGAACGATCTCATTCCAGGCGCGAAAGTGGAGGGAAAACTTCTCTATCGAAATCAGAATATTTACGATCCGAAGGTGAATTCCGTCAAGTTACGGCGACAGGTGGGAATGGTGTTCCAGCGCCCGAATCCTTTTCCGAAAAGTATTTACGAGAATATCGCCTACGCGCCCAGAACCAACGGTTATCGGGGCAATCTTGACGAATTGGTGGAATCTTCTTTACGTCAAGCGGCGATCTGGGACGAGGTGAAAGATAAACTCAAGGAGAAAGGAACGGCGCTATCGGGGGGACAGCAACAACGTCTCTGTATCGCTAGGGCGATCGCTATGAAGCCGGATGTGTTATTGATGGATGAACCCTGTTCGGCATTAGACCCGATCTCTACCCGTCAGGTGGAAGAATTATGTTTACAACTCAAGGAACGCTACACGATCGTCACCGTAACGCACAATATGCAACAAGCGTCGCGGATCGCCGATTGGACGGCGTTTTTCAATACCGAAACCGATCCGGCCGGGAAACGACGGGGAAAATTAGTCGAGTTCAGTCCCACGGAAGTGATGTTTAGCGATCCCGCGACCGAGGAGGCGCGCGAGTATATTAGCGGGCGTTTCGGGTAAAAATGTTGAAAAATCGGGAAATTATCGCGGGCGATCGCTGTTTCGTCCGCAATTTGTGCTGTGAACTACATTATTCCGATCGGAATAGGTAATAAAATTCTCCCGCTCCCAGAATTCGATCGATGGGTTCCGGTAGTTTAATTACTTTAGTTTATCAAATCAACAAATAAGAATATTTGATTTTATCGGTTCTCCCGCGTACAGTGAAGATGTGACCGGCACGACAACGAGAACCGAAAGCCATCTTAAGGAAAAAACACGATGATCGAGATAATTACCGCAATATCTACCGGCGTGGCGGCTTTTGTAGCTACCAACCTCGACGATATATTGATCCTGACGATTCTTTTCACCCAATCGGGGAAACTTTTCCGTCGCCGTCAGATCGTTATCGGTCAGTATCTAGGCTTTAGTCTCCTCGTCCTCGCGAGTCTGGCCGGCTTTTTCGGAAGCTTTCTGATTCCCCCCGAATGGATTCGCTATCTCGGTCTCGTTCCCGTGATTCTCGGCATCGTCTCTTTCTTTAAAGAAGAGGAGGAGGATGGAGATCCGGAGAGTGTGGAGGTGGATCTAGAAGCGGCGAACCGTTTTCCCCTCGGTCGTTGGCTTGACCCGCGTACCTTCGGTGTGGCCGCGCTGACCGTCGCTAACGGGAGCGATAATATCGGTATTTACGTCCCTCTTTTCGCCAGCAGTACCGTAACCGGTCTAATCGTTATCGTGAGCGTGTTTTTAATTCTGGTCGGGGTTTGGTGCGCGATCGCCTACGGACTAACGAACGTGCCGGCGGTAGCCACCGTTCTAACCAGTCAGGGTAGTACCTTCGTTCCCTGCGTCCTGATCGGTTTAGGGGTATTCATCGTCAAGGAAAGTATTCCCTTCGCGTTCTTGGCTTTAGGAGTCAGCTATCTTTGGGCCATCGCCAGTGGCAAAAAGAGCGAGTCGGAATCGGCCTGAACCCTATTGGGGAACGATCGGCTCGCCGCACCGGGCGACGACAGCCGGAAACCTTCAAGAATCCAGCGATCCCCTTTCCCCTCTTGTTTACTACCATTTATACAGATTCTCGATAGGATTAACGTTAATATAAAAAAGTCTTCTGAATACCGATCGCCGTCGAGTGAGAAACTATCTATCCCTCCCTTCCCTATTCTTCCCGCGGGAACCGAAAGTGACCGAAACCCCGGAAATCACTTCTCCGAAAAAGGTTAACCCGAATCGCGTCCGGGATCATCTGGCCAACGAACGCACCTATCTGTCGTGGATGCGAACGGCGATCGCTTTGATGGGGTTCGGGATGGTGATTCTCCGTCTTCGAGCCTTCCATCCCCCGATGACACCGCGCCCCGGTTACGGCTGGAAACTGGGCTTGATGTTCTCCCTCGTGGGCTTATTAACGGTTTTTCTGACTACGGGGCATTATTTCAGCGTGAGACGGGATATCGACGAGGATACCTACGAACCCGCCGATCGTTGGGTGATTCTCTTTAGTCTAGCGATCGTCATTCTCGGCGCGGGGATCATCTATTTCGTGGCTATCAGTCCCGACCTGCTCATCGGGAATATGATGACTTTCGAGTAACGGGCGAGGGTTGATGGAAGTTCGAGATTTCTCGATCGAACCGTCAGAGGAGCGATGGCTTTGTAAGCCGGCTGTAGGGGTGACACTAAAAATCAGAAGCCATGTCCGATCGGGGTTTTCAGCCCTTTTACCTCGCTGATAATCGAGGCGTTTTCGTGGGGAAAACAATAGTAAGTACCTAGGCTAAATTAATTTTAAGTACCTAGACACAAATTAATTACATACTCGCTTCCAAAATTATCCAGCACTTTTTTAACGTAAGCGAGGAGAATTTTTCGATCTTGAGAAGCACTAAATTCAATCCATTCATATTTTAAGAATCCCCATAATATTTTAATTAAATTTAACGGTGATTAATTTTGCATGACTACTTAATAACGCTCTTCCGTCACTCTAGGGAACGGGAAGACAGAAATGGCACGAGAAGACGGATTCCAATAGCGAATTTAGCGATCAATTAAGTTGAATATATAAAAAAAGTAGTGAATTAATCGAGAATTAAAAAAAACACAAACTAAAGCTTTTTAATAACTCCAGTGAACGAAAGACTCGATAAATAATCGATTATTATTTCGGTTGTCTTTCTATCCTTTTCCTACAGGATGCCAAGGATGATTTTCCGAGATCTCTCCGGCTGTTGGCTGGTCGGATGACTGATTTTTCTTTTGACCTTGATCTTGAAAAACCTCCGTTTGAAGGCTAACCATTAGGTACGCACTCATGACTAGCTCTCACCATTTTTTGATGTCATGATCATCGGTTAGACGATAAGCCGACTATCCTAATTCGTTTTTACTATCTATCGTTTCTTCGATCGGCAATACGACCTGATTTTATCCATTTGAAGGGATGTCAAAACTAAAGTGCCGAATCGATCTAACCCGAGCTTCACCCCGCTTAATCCATACCGTTCGGACAAAGGTACGGACTTGGGAGCGGGAGCGAAGCGTTGGTGGAGGAAATATTGCTGGCTCTGCCAGTGTGCCGACACACGCCAGGATTTATAGAGCGAAAAATCATCGGCTAACGCCTTTTTGAAACGAGAATCGCCCGCGATAGAGCGAGCGGTTCTCGGAAAACAACATATCTAGAAACAATTATGGCGCTAATCGATAATCGATCGACGCTCTCGTGCGCGTCCTGTCCCTTCTTCGAGGACTACGACGACGAACGGGGTCGGGGCTGGTGTCGGGAGTTTAATCGACCGGCCCGACGACATCACCGCGGGACTCGGGAGTGCGAGCAAGTTAACGATCGCTCACTCGTGAAAGTCCGGGTCGAGGTGTACACGAACGAGGTGGAAGACGACGGCAACGGTCATCCTGTCCCGATCGATTCCCAACTCATCGACCTGAAAGTTCCACACCTCACCCTCGCGGACGTGACAGCCGCTTTAAGTTCGGCGATCGATCTTTCCGCGTGGACAATCGCGAGTTACTGGGAACCCGTCCCGGATGCCGAATTCTGACGCGTAACCGCGGGAAAGCCGAAATCGGGAGTCATCTAGCTCCCGATTTTTCATTGGGAACCGACAGGAATTTCCTCGCCATCGTACCGAACCCCCTTCGGCTATCGCCGATTCGGAGCGCACAGAGCGATAGATGAGGGAAACCAACCCGTGAAAAGGAATTTCGATCGCAAAACTTACGCCGAACTCCGCGACCTGTACAGCCATTACCAACAGATCTTTCCCGACGTGAAAAATCGCGCCAAACCCCTGATCCGTTGGTATATCAAGAGTCTCGCCACGGAGATCGATCGTCGATGGAGGGCTTACGCCCTTTTGAAGCGAACGGGAGTAGCGAAAGTTGCCCGACGACCGTGTTGACCGTTCGATGGGGGTCGCGCATCCTACACGCGAGTTCAACGTAAAACAACATCTAGTAAAGGGAAGTCAGTCTCATGAGTAACCTATCCACTTTCAAGGTATTCGGAACCCGCCAGAAAGACGCGATCTTCTGCCCTCAAGTCCCCTTCACCCTCCGCAACGATAACAAGGTCGGGATGTGGAAAGTCGGCGAGGACGATTATCGCGGGAAATCGATCGATGTCTCGATCCTCAAAGTCGCCCAATTCTTCGGTTCTCTCGGCAAGACGACCAACACCTTCTGGTTACAGCTATGGTTCATCGCCGCGCCGGGTTGCACCAATATCCCCGAAAACACGGTCTGCCTGACCTATCTCAAGAAACGTAGCATCGCTCAGTTCTCGCAGAAAGTCACGCAGTTAATGGAATCCGGCGAACCCGGTCTCGGCATCTTCTCCGGTTCCTTCACCAAGCACAGTAGCGAGAAGGGCGATTACTATAGCGTCGTTTGGGATTGGCGCGAGCGGGATACCGACGAGGAATTCTTGCAGTTGGAGAAAATCGCCGATTTCTTGGCGATGAATCCCAAATTAGTCGATCTCTCGGTGAACCTGATCCCGATCGACGGATTAGCTCCCGACGAGATCGAATTGCTGATGTCCTCGGCTAAGGCGATCGAGTTGGAAGGCTCCACCGCGGGTCGGTAATCTCTAAATAATCGGGAGCGGTGGGTATGTGCCTATCGCTCCCGTTTTTTTTCGAGGAGGTGGAAATGGTTAACTTTAACCGGGATCTCGGGGCGGTCTGCCGTCGCGCCCTGGAGATCGATCGCATTTACTGGAAAGTCGAGAAGGATTTCCGGAAAGAACTCGCTAAACGGCGGCAATGCTGTCGGAACTGTCAGTGTTTCGATGATAATCCCTATCTACCGTGCGCTATCGACCCGATCGTGGCGGCAAAACCGGACGGGGATAACGAATGTAAGCATTTCGAGCCAAAGGAGAGGCAAATCGGGTGAAAATTGTTCATTTACCCGCGGGAAGTAAATTTTACGAAACTCCCCGCGGGCTATTTCCTAGTGTCACGACGATCCTTCAAGCGACCATGCCACGGGATCAACGCGATCGACTCAACCGATGGAGAGAGCGGAACGGTTCCTCCGCCGAACTCCTCCGCCAAAAGGCCGCCGAGCGGGGAACGATGATCCACCGACTGCTCGAATCCCGTTTCCGGGGGGAGGAAATGGAATGTCCTCCCGATGTCGCCTCTTTCTGGAAAGAAGCGCGGAAAATTCTCACCGCGATCGGCCCGGTGAGCGCGAGCGAGAAGTCGCTTTATCACCCGAAACTCCAGTACGCGGGGACTCTCGATCTGCTGGCCGATTGGCAGGGGACTTTGACCCTGTTCGATTTTAAGACGAGCGATCGGGAAAAGCGATCGAGATGGTTGACCTCAGCCCGACTACAGATCGCCGCTTATCGGGGGGCTTACGAATATCTTTACGGACTGGAAATCCCCCGCGGGCTAATTCTAGTCATCACTCCCGACACCGTACAGTTTTTCAGCATGGAAAGGGAGGAATTAGAAGAATATTGGCGGGAATGGTTAATCCGTCTCGAAGAATATCGATCGCTAGACCTCTACCATCAGCTATTCCCCGAAATTACCCGAAAGTGAGCGAGGGAAAAAGAATAGATTCACTCGTCCAAGCCCTAAACGGAGCGGCCCGATCCAATGAGCGAGCGATTTCTAGGGCGGACAGATCGGGAATTGTCAGTCGAGATCGCGGGCGATCGCTCCCGATAAACTAACCGAACCAATAAGGGATATCGCCGTCAAATCAGGGGTATCCCGTTCAATTCACCACCAATAGCCACCAGAAAACTAGATACTAGCGGTCGCGGGCTAATTAACGCTCCCGTAGCCCACCGCGGCCGCGTATAATGAAAATGACCTTCTGCACCCGTCGGGTCGTGAGAAAATGCGGAAACAGACGATCGAATATACCTCCCCGTTAGACGCTCTGGTCGCCGTTGCCAAGCGACTAAGCGTGTACGAAAACCAATACCGGATGAATTCCGAGGATTTTTTCCACCAATACAGTCAGGGAAAACTATCGGATGATGCCGAATTGATAGAGTGGGCAAATGATTACCGAAACTACCTCGCTTTACATGAAGAACTGGAGCGAAAATTGAATCGTGTCGCCTAATCCTCTTTCCGAATATCTCGAACGGGTAGAGCGAGCGCTTTCCGAATACGAGAACGTTTATGTAGAACGTTACGAGGAGGAAATTCTCACGCCCCGAAGAGCGAATTTAAGAATTAGATTACGCTTCAATGGGACACACTTACTAGAAATTAACGAGGCGATCGTTCTGACCGATAACGAGCTAGAGTTTCTCGATTATCGCTATCATTTTCAGGACGAAAAGAACCGCTTGGTTTTTCGCTACGATAGCACACCGCATTTTCCCGATCTGCCCACTTTCCCTCACCATAAACATCTTCCGTCGAACGTGATCGGCTCGTGGAAGCCCGACATCGAGAGGGTATTACAAGAAGCGGCGGCTCTATCGAACTAAACCGATAATTTTCCGAGGAAAGCTGTCCCGTTATCCCGATTGATAAGTTCATCTGTTCTAAGCACCGGGAAATCTGTACAATAAAAATGAAACCGAGCGACGAATCGGTATCTTCTGCGTTGCCATCCCCGATTCCCCCATCTATTCAAGCGATATGACCTCTCGGAAGCAACGGGCCAAAAATACCGAGTATCTTACCGGCGTGGTCGAGCGCATCACCTTTCACGCCGAGGGTTCGGGCTATACCGTCGCGCGGGTTCAATGCCCGAGAGCGAGAGAACTGGTAACGGTGGTGGGAAGTTTTGCCGACATCCAAGCGGGGCAGACCCTCAAACTAGAGGGAATCTGGAAAGAACATCCCAAATACGGACAGCAATTCGAGGTAGAGCGTTATACCGAAACGAAACCCGCCACTTTGACGGGGATCGAGAAATATCTCGGTAGTGGACTCATCAAAGGGGTCGGGCCGGTGACGGCCAAGCGCATCGTCGCACACTTCGGTCTGGAGACTTTAGAAATTATCGAGAACGATCTAGCCCGGTTGATCGAAGTCCCCGGTATCGGCAAAAAACGGGTGATGATGGTTCAAAAAGCGTGGGCGGAACAGAAAGCCATCAAGGAAGTGATGATTTTCTTGCAGGGACACGGCGTTTCTACCACCTACGCGGTCAAGATCTTTAAAAAGTACGGGGCGGGAGCGATCGCCACCGTCACCGAGAATCCCTACCAACTCGCCGACGACATCTACGGTATCGGCTTCCTCACCGCGGACAAGATCGCCCGTAACGTCGGCATCTCTCCCTGGTCGAAATACCGCTACAAATCGGGAATCCTGCACGTTTTGAGTCAGGCATCGGAAGACGGTCACTGTTTCCTGCCACAACCGGAATTAAGAGATCTGTCGGGGCAACTGTTGGCGTTTGACGAACACGAGGCGGACATTGACGCGGTGGAAGCCGTCATCGAGGAGATGGGAACGATGGGAGAGTTGGTCATCGATTCCGGCGAGGGGGCAATGCAACTCTGCTATAAACCGCCTTTCCACGTTACCGAGGAAAATCTCGCCCGATTACTATTAAATAAACTCTCCCGCCCCGTTGAGGTCGATTTACCCCGCGTGAGGAATTGGATCGATCGATTTACCGCGAGTCAGGGTATCGCCCTATCTCCCGACCAACAGAAAGCCGTAGAAATGGCGGCCGGGGAGCGGGTGACGATCCTTACCGGCGGGCCGGGGACGGGGAAAACTTTTACCACCCGAACCATCGTGGCGTTATGGAAAGCGATGGGCAAGAAAATCGGGCTGGCCGCGCCAACGGGACGAGCGGCGCAGAGAATGAGCGAGGTCACGGGACTGGAGGCGAAAACCATCCATCGGATGTTGGAATTTAACCCCGCGACGATGGGATTTAAGAGAGACAGGGATAATCCCCTTCCTTTCGATGCTGTCGTGGTCGATGAAACCTCGATGCTCGATCTGTTTCTCGCTCACTCGTTGTTAAAAGCGATCGCCCCGGAAACTCAACTGTTATTAGTCGGGGACGTGGATCAGTTACCGAGTGTCGGGCCGGGGAAGGTGTTATCCGATCTCATCGAGTCGGGACGGATACCGATCGTCCGTCTCTCCCAAGTCTTCCGGCAAGCCGAATCGAGCGCTATCATCCGAGCGGCGCACCAGATCAACCAAGGGCAATATCCCGCCCTCGAACCGATCACGAGTAATCCCCGTTCCGATTGCCTGTGGCATAACGGGGGAACAGAGCCGGAACACGGGGTACAGGTCGTCCGCGAACTCCTGTCCGATTTCATCCCGAAACTCGGTTTCAATCCCGCGACCGATGTTCAGGTAATCTGTCCGATGATCCGGGGCGCGGTGGGGACGGGAAATTTTAACGCGGTGCTTCAGGAGTTAATTAACCCGCCGAGTCCGAATAAGCCAGAAGTGGCTAGAGGGGGGATGACTTTCCGGGTGGGCGATCGAGTGATCCAGTTAAAGAACGATTACGATCGAGAGGTATTTAACGGGGATTTAGGGATTATCGCCTCGATCGATCCGGTCGAACAGGAGTTAGTCATCGCGTTCGAGGGAAGACAGGTCGTTTACGATTACGCCGATCTCAATGAAATCACCCTCGCTTGGGCGATCTCCATCCATAAAAGTCAGGGTTCGGAGTATCCCGTGGTTTTACTGCCGATTTACATGACTCACTACATCATGCTCTCTCGGAATTTGATTTACACCGGGCTGACCCGCGCGAAGAAACTGGCGATCGTCATCGGTTCTAATAAGGCGATCGGGTTGGCGGTCAATCAGATCGATCGACAACAGCGTTACACCCGACTCCAGGAGCGATTAGGGGCGAAAATTGCCGGCCCGTGAGTTTCCGAGAATTTTGGCGATCAATACTCGATCGATTAACGCCCGTTCCAACCGACGACCCGAAAAACCTTATCGAACCGAAACACGCAGAAGATCTGCCCAAAATTATCGAAAACCCAGAACCCACAAGGCTTCGTGGAAAATCGACCTGCTCGGAATCTTAAAAATCGGCTGTAACCTTTATAGGTTACATTTTACAAGTCTCGACGCGAGAGAAGAGACACCAACCTCCCTCCGGCCCATCAAACCCCCCTCCCATCCACCAAGGCCTCCCCGCCCACCACAAAGGCCCAAGGCCTCCCCCAAGGCCTCCCCGCCCGGCCTCCCCGCCGGGGAGATGTCCTTGGGGTGCTTTTAGGTCAAAAGTAACATCTGCGTAGTTTATCCACCGGTTATTCACTCGCCAGCCTACTCTATCTCCGAAAGAGTTCCAAACTCTTTCATTATAATCTCTTGTCCCACCGAGTTCGCGATAGATTTTCGCTTGCACGGAAAAACCGAAGCGACCCTTACTATAATGCACCCACAGTCGGTCAATGGTTCGCAAGCCCTCGCAGGGGAAATTATCGATATCGCTTACCCGTAACCATCCCTCTGTCGTTCGGTTGGCTACTTGTAGCATAACTTTTCCAGTTTCTTCGTCCGCTTCTTTCCACTGCTGTTGTTTTAATAAATTCTCCAACTTCCGATAATCGATTCCTCTCGCACTTTGAAGAACGGGAGACGGGGAAGGGGCAGGAACAGGAGTCGGCCGAATTGCGGGAGTAGGGGACGGGGAAGAAATGGGAGGTGCGGGAGGTCGAATAACTGTCTGTTTCACCCGCGCTTGCAAATTCATCACTTGCAACACTTCCCCCGCAGATTGATAACGTTTTTTCGTACCTAACTCGATTAACTTATCGAGAATATTACCCAACTCATTACTAACGGAATTATTGATTAAATACTGTCGCCACACCCATTCGTGTTCTTCCACGTCGAACAAATCGAAAGGCGAACTTCCCGTCAGTAAGTAAATACAAGTCACTCCCAAACTATACAAATCGCTCGCGTTAACCGCTTTCCCGTTGCCCTGTTCCGGCGCGACGTACTCCGCGGAACCGATTACCGTCCCCGTGACGGAACGATTCAAGGGAGTCACCAACTTCGCCGCGCCGAAATCGACTAAAATTAGTCGGTTATCGGCTTTCCTTCGGATAATATTTTCGGGTTTAATATCGCGGTGGATAACCTGTTTCCCGTGAATGAATTCCAGAATCGGTAATATCTCCGCCAATAACTGCCTGATTTTTGCCTCGTTAAAGGTTCCCTCTTCTTTTAACTCTCGCTCTAGATTCTGTCCCTCGATGTACTCCTGCACGAGATACTGCCTCCCGTCCTCGCCGGTAAAATAGGCGTAGAGTTCGGGGATTTGCGGGTGTCTGCCCAAACTATCGAGGCGAATCGCTTCCTCTTTAAATAATTCCGTCGCTTTCTGTAAAGTCCCTGTCCCCTGTGCGGACGGGAAAAATTGTTTGATGACGCAATAGGGTTTCGAGGGTTTATCTTCGTCTACCGCTTGAAATGTCTTGCCGAATCCTCCCTGACCGATTAATTTGATGGTGCGATACCGTTCACGGAGGACGAGTTTAGAGCGGCATTTCTGACAGAATTTATCCGCGGGCGCGTTTTTGTGCGAGCAATCGGGATTGAGGCAGAGACTCATCGGGGATTTTCAGCGAGAATAGACGTATTTTGAATTATAGCGACAAGAGTGGGTTTGATACGATTATTTTAACAATCCCTCAAGAAAAGATCGGGTAATTCGGGATAAGGGCGCGGTAGATTACGCTTCGCACTCTCCGCCCTACATCTTTCGATACCCAGAACGGGAGATTTTTTTTGTCGTTAGCCAGCCCGATCGCGTTAACACGCGCCGAGAGAAAGTTATTGTCTTCGGGAAGAAAAAAATGATTTACACGGCATCCTATTTCGAGCCTCACCGACACCACGGCAAACGGCTCTCGATCTCCCGTACCGCGCCGAAAGGATTCAAGCTCGATGGTCGTTTAGAATTCTTCGTTCCGAGTGCGGGTTTACTCGAAGATTGGAAAAACCAGAAGATCGGCGAGGAAGAATATACCGCCCGTTATCGAGAACAGATCAAGGCAAATCTCCCGCTTATTCAAACGTGGATAGCGCGTTTAGATCCCGCGAAAGATATGACCTTACTGTGCTGGGAACGGAGCGGCATCGACGAAACTCTAAAACGCTGGGAAGAAACGGGAAAGTGGCAAGAAGAACGCCATTTCTGCCATCGAAATCTCGCGATTCAATTCGTGCGGAAATACCGACCCGATTGCTACGGTGGGACAGACATTCTCAAGGTTGATTTACCGCTCTGCCACGATTGTTTAACCGAAGTGATTCCCGCGGTTATGGGGGATACTCTACCCGATTCTTGCTTCTGCCCTAAATGTCGGAAATGGACGAAGAAAGTTCTTTATCCCGAAAATACCACGACGGTAGGCTAACGCCTCGACAGGCATGAAATCGAATTCGGGGCGGTCTCGCGTCGATCACTCCTTTTTTTCGAGAGACATCGATCGTTTCACCACATTCTATCAACAAGGAAAAAATCATGTTAGCTGTCTTAGGAGATTATTTAAAGACTCTCGACTCCGAAATCGAAGCCTACGAGCGATTAATCGCCGCAAAACGCGAGGAAGCCCGTAAACTCACCCGCTTACAAGGGCAAGTCGTCGAGGCACTCGGCACTCTCAAAGAAATCGTTGACGAGTTAAATTCCGTCGATCCCGATTCGATAGCAATCGTCAGAACCGCCGCCCTACAAATTTTCGGGGAAGGTAACGGTCCGGGGGAAGACTCGATCGAAAACGACAGTACCGCTTCCCTGCCGATTTCCGAGAGCGAGAGTACCGTAGAGCCGGAAAGTGACGGGATTTCTATGGAATCAGGCGCGGGGGTTGCCGTAGAGGTAGTTCTCGATCTGGCAGAGCCAGCGCTTCGCTCCCGATCCGAAAGCGCGCCACCCGAAGGGGAAGAGGAATCCGAGAGCGTCCGACTATCCGCGAATGTCCTTCACGACCCCGGAGCCGCCATCGCTCTGGCCGGTATCAACGTGCGAGAGCGTGCGAAAGCTTGGGGAGAATGGCTGTGTTGTACGCATACAGTAGGCGATCGATTCGAGATCCAAAACGGTAGCCATTCCGAGGGATTCACCTACGATCTAGTCATTTTCGGCATCTCCCCCGAAGACGCTCGCCGTCTCGCCTCCGCCGACCTCACCCGACTACCACAAGCTACCGAGAACGCCGGTTGGCAACCGGTCAAACGACTTCCCCCGTCCGCGGAACCCCGTCCGAAAGTCTGTCAACCTGGCGATCTAGCGGTAGGCGACATCGCCCGCAAAGAGGACGGAAGGGAATACCGAATTACGGGGGTAAGCGACGATGGTTCCATAGTTAAGGTCGTTAACGGAGACGGTCTGGAGATGGCTTTCTCCGTTGGCGCGCTCTATCTCGTTCGGAAAGCGACCCCCGAACCCGATAACGACAAGCCTAACCCCGCGCCCGACGGAAATCTGACCGCCGTTGTCAAGGCTTTCGGTCTCGAAACCCCGAAAAGTTCGGGCTTTGAGGTAGGAGCTAAAGTTCGTATTCGTAGCGGTCGCTTTCAAGGGAAATACGATGGACAGGAGGGAACGATCGCGACAGAACCGAGCGGATTCGGGATGGAAGTGAATATGGGTGAGGAAAAGACCGTTTTCTTTCTGAAAGATGAAATTTCCCAAGTGAATTAAAAAAATATCAAGGAGCGGTCTTCCAGTGGGAAAATCGCTCTTTTCTGGGTTTACCCTGTTCCCGTCCCCCGTTTCCAGACCGATCGCGCGAGGTCGGGCTAGGGTTAACGTTCGCAAGAACTTCGCTCTCGTTCGGTTCTCGGTTAGCGAGTAAGTTAGCTTGATAGATGTCGATCGCTTTTTGATGGGCCTTCGGATCGTGGCGGTTCTGAATCCAGTCTTGAAGGAGATCGAGATTATAGCGGATACATCGGCTGTTAAGTCTGACCCAATGGATTCCTTCTACCAGTAAGCCCTGTAATCGGTATCGCTTGAGGGTCGTATCGCTCAGATTCAAGCACCGTGAGGCTTCTCCTTTACCGACGAAACGTGTCACCATCTTTGTCCCTTGACTACTTGTAGCGTGTTGTTTCTGGAACGGTACGCGTTCCGAGAGTGAAAGTAACAACCTCGGGACTGGTGGTTCAAGCTAAACTGCAAAAGGCGGTAAGAAATCCTAGAATTTGTCTCTTTACTGACCTCGGGAAAATTGCCGATTTTTGAAAAATCATCCTATCCCGCATTCGAGCGGCGAGCGGGCTTATCCGGCAGATATCCCGATTCTCGATCAGGTGACGGTAACAACCGGCCCGATAGCTGGAAACACCGAAGGCCGCGGGCTAGGACGTTCTGGGCGGGGCGATCACGGGGGGCAAACCCGCGACCCGATCGTTATGAGATAAATTTTGAGGTAAAGTGTTTTTATCCCGAGATCGAGAGAAGCTGAAAAGCTATCTTGGCAAGGGTTTCAAGAAACAAGAATGGCTGATTTGTAATCAGTCGGTCGCGGGTTCAAATCCCATCACCAGCTTGAGTTTGAAGTGTACAGTGACAAATTATTTGTCGTCGGTGACAAATTAGTGTCGTGATGACTAATTGAATGCCGTAGTGACAAATTAGTGTCGTTGATACAGCCTTTCTCAGATAAATGAGGTACGTTTTGGGAGCTAGAATCCTTTGGTAGCAAGGGTTTGTCTGTACTTCACCTTTACGAGAAAGGCTGTATATCGGTGACATATTATTGTCGTCGGTTACAAATCAGTTGCTCCTTTCAATCCATCAAACTTTAAAAGATAAGTTCGGCAAGGCAAACTTTCAACCTATTGGGACTTAAACGGATCGTCTAACTTTTTAAGCTATAATCGAGTCATAACAAGCT